>DYNS01000365.1 GCA_020720965.1 Anaerolinea sp.
CCCCCAGGCTGAAAGATTTGGAACGCATCCTACCCGATACTCCCCCATCCCCTCGCAAACCCAGCGGCTCCCAACTCCTTTGGGCAGGGCTGATAACCGTCACCCTGCTCCTACTCATCGCAAACTTCATACAATCCAGCAACGGAAGCCGCGCCCTCCTCTTACCCGGCAGCGCTGCTGTGCGCGGTATCGTACTCACCCATAGCGGCAGACCACCAGCAGGCGGTTATGTGATGCTCCTCCAAACCCGCCAAACCAGCCCCCTGGCAGCAGATGGCTCTTTTGAACTAAAAAACCTACCAGAAGGCAAACAAACTCTAGTCATCCTGGACCAGTACACCGGCTACGAAATCCCCATCATCCTTCAGGCAGGCGAGACGCTGGACGTGGGCAACCTGCGCTTTACAACCACTGCCGAACCCGCACCCTAACCCGCCCCGCCCGTGCTTGGAGGCTGTGTGAGCAAAAAAATTCTCTTCTGGCAAGTTCCGGTTGTCTGGTACTACACGGGGGTGGGGTTTCTCCTCGGGCTTATGCTGCCCATCTTCGCCATGTTCATGGAAACCTTTGCGCGGGGGATGCCCCTCGTCTGGGATTCGATGACCTACCTGCAAATCCACTGCCCCAGTTTATGGATTGTGAACACCGCCCCCCTCGTCATGGCGCTCACCTTTCACCTGGTCGGCATTCGGGAGCAGCAGCTCCTCCACCTCACCGCCCGGCAGGAAGAAATCATCGCCGCCCGCACAGCGGAATTGACCGACCTGAACGCGCAATTGACCCAGGAAAACCAGGAACGCCGCCAAATGGAGGAAGAAGTAAAAAACGAGCGCGACTTCGCCATGCGGGTCATGCTCACCATGGGGCAGGGGCTGGTCGTTACAGATGACAAGGGACTCTTCACCTTTGCCAACCCTGCCTTCGCCCGCCTGGTCGGGGAGACCTCCGACTCGCTTCAGGGGCGTTCCTTTGCAGACTTCATCTCCCCCCGCGCCAAACATAACATCTTCCCCAACCAAAGCGCGTTGGAAGAACACCGCACCAACATCTCCGAGAGTATTCTCACCCACCGAAACGGGAGCGATGTCCCCGTCCTGGCAACCGGCGTGCCCCTGCGCCGAAAGGGAAAAACTGCCGGGGTCATCTTCGTCCTCACCGACCTTTCCGAGCGTAAAACCTACGAAGACGAACTGCGTCGCCAGAAACGCTATTTTGAAACCCTCTTCCGGCACAACCCCATGGCAACCGTCACCCTCAACGCGGAGGGGCTGATTCAGGCTTGCAACCCGGCATTCAACCTGCTCTTTGGCTACCAGGAGAAGGAAGTGCTGGGCAGAGAACTGGACCCCCTCATTGTGGAAGAGTTGGAAAGAGAAAAAGCCAAAGACTACACCCGGGGCGCTGCCGAAGGCGCGATGATGCACGATGTCGTCCGCCGCCGCCGCAAAGACGGAACCATCGTGGACGTGGAAATGTTCGCCGTTCCCGTCATCGTCAAACAAGAGCGGGTAAGCGTCCTCGCCCTCTACCACGACATCACCGACCTGATGAAAGCCCGCAACGATGCCGAAGCCGCCGCCAAAGCCAAGTCGGAATTTTTGGCAAACATGAGCCACGAAATCCGCACTCCGCTCAATGCCATCATCGGCATGACAAGCCTGCTGCTAGACACCCCCCTCAACCTGGAGCAGCGCAACTTCATTAACACCGTCCGCAACAGCGGAGACACCCTGCTCTCCATCATCAACGACATTTTAGACTTCTCCAAAATCGAAGCCGGGAAGATGCTTTTGGAAAACCAACCCTTCTACCTGGCAGACTGCGTAGAGTCGGCATTGGACCTGGTTGCCTCCAAAGCCGCCGAAAAAGGGCTGGAACTCGCCTTCGTCCCCCAGGAAAACCTGCCCATGCGCTGGAGCGGAGACGTAACCCGTCTGCGTCAGGTACTGGTAAACCTGCTCAGCAACGCCGTCAAATTCACCGAAACTGGCGAAGTCGTGGTCGCCGTCTCGGCGCATCACCGCCAGGCAAGCCACTACGACCTGCAATTCTCGGTACGAGACACCGGAATCGGCATCTCGCCAGAAAAAGCCAACCAACTCTTCAGCGCCTTCACCCAGGTAGATGCCTCCACCACCCGCAAATATGGCGGAACCGGGCTGGGGCTTGCCATTAGCAAACATCTGGTGGGGCTTATGGGCGGCAAAATTTGGGTGGAAAGCGAACCCGGCAAAGGCTCCACCTTCCACTTCACCATCCACTCCGAATCCGTCCCCGTCACCGGCAGAATGGGGCTAAACGTGGCGCAGCCCTCCCTCGCCGGGCGCAGAATTCTGGTGGTGGACGACAACGCCACCAACCGCCTCATTCTCACCCGCCAAAGCCAAATGTGGGGCATGATACCGGTGGAAGCCCGCTCCGGGGCAGAAGCCCTGGGCATTTTGGCGCAAAACCCCCGCTTCGATGTCGCCATTTTGGACATGCAAATGCCAGAGATGGACGGAATCACCCTGGCGCAAAGCATCCAAGCCAACCCGCTCACCACCCGGCTGCCCCTGGTCATGTTCACATCCCTGGGCAAACGCCCCGAAGACACCGCCAAAGCCCACTTTGCCGCCTACCTCACCAAACCGATTAAATTTGAACTGCTCTACGAAACCCTCAGCCAAATCTTTGGCGAAAACGCCCCGGTGAAAAAGAAAAGCGAAACCCGCCCTCTCTTCGACCCGCAAATGGGCATTCAACACCCCCTTAAAATCTTGCTGGCAGAAGACAACATCATCAACCAAAAAGTCGCCACCTCCATCCTGGACCGTCTCGGCTACCGGGTGGATGTCGCCGCCAACGGCTACGAGGTGCTAGACGCGCTCGACCGGCAGGGGTATGATATTATCCTGATGGACGTTCAGATGCCGGAAATGGATGGCTTGGAAGCCACTCGGCGCATCGTGGCGGACTATGA
>DYNS01000366.1 GCA_020720965.1 Anaerolinea sp.
GGCGCGGTGAATGGTGACCGAAAGGTTTTCCAGTTTTCCGAGAGAAACCTGCACCCCTAACGCTTTGAAAGAGTCGTTGAAGATGGTGATGAGTTTTTGTACGGTTCCAACTTGCATGGGGCTTTCCTTCCGGGCGAGGTTGCCCGTTTAGCGAGAGGCGTAAAGGTCGGAGAAGGCTTGCGAGGCGGTTTCGTATTGAAAGACGAAGCCCAGGTTCACCAGCCGCTGCGGGATGGCAAACTGACCATCCAGCAGGAGAGTGCTCATTTCACCCAGGAGAAGGCGCAGGGCAAAGGCGGGGGCAGGCAGCCAGTAGGGGCGGGAAAGGGCTTGGGCGAGGGCACGCATAAAATCGGCGTTGGAGAGGGGGTTGGGCGCGGAAAGGTTGAAAGCGCCAATGGCTTTGGAATTTTCCAGCAAAAAGCGCATGGCGCGAACATGGTCTTGGAGATGAATCCAGGATACGCCTTGTGTGCCGCTGCCGAGAGGTCCGCCCGCAAAGAGTTGTACCGGTAACGCCATGCGGGGCAGGATTCCGGCGTTTTTCTCCAGCACGAGGGCGGTTCGGAGGATGACTCGGCGCACGCCAAGAGAGTCCACCATGCGGGTCGCGGCTTCCCAATCTTGGGCGAGGGTGGAGAAGAAATCTGTACCGGGGGGGGTGTTTTCGCTTAGCGGTTCTGCGCCGCGAGGACCGTAGTAGCCCACGCCGGAGGCTTGCAGAAGGACGGCAGGTCGGCGGCTGGCACGTTGAAAGGCGGTGACAATGGCGAGACTGGAATCGACCCGGCTTTGGCGCATCCGCTTCTTTTTGGCGGGAGTCCAAAGTTGGTCGCCCACGTTATCACCTGCCAGGTTCACCACTGCGTCCATTTCGGCAAAGGTATCCAACCACCCGTTAGTTGTGCGCCCATCCCAGGGCAGGTAGGTGAGGTTGGCGGGGGTTGGGGTTTTGGCTGGGGCGCGGGTAAGTACCCAAACCTGATGATTATCCGCCAGAAGGGATTGGGTAAGGGCTTGCCCCAAAAAGCCGCTGCCGCCCGGAATAAGAATTTTCATGTTGTTTTCTCCGCGAAAGCGATAAGGTATAATCTTTGGGCATGGATGTTTTGGTTCTGAATGCAAACTTTGAGCCGATTAACGTCTGCAACTTGCACCGAGCGCTGAACCTGATGTTAAGCGGCAAGGCAAGCCTGATTGCAAACGGACGCGGGGTGGTAAAGACCGTATCGCGCACTTATCCATGCCCTTCCATTATTCGGTTGGAGCAGATGATTCAACGTCCGCATGTGCGAGTGCGCCTTACCCGCCGGGAAGTCTTTCGGCGGGATAATTATACCTGTCAGTATTGTGGAAAAAAGTTGCCAAACCTGACGATTGACCATGTTATTCCCAAAAGGTTGGGAGGCAGGCAAACCTGGGGCAATGTAGTCGCCGCCTGTGCGGCTTGCAACCACAGAAAAGGAGGGCGTTTGCCGGAAGAGGCGGGGATGCGCCCCATCAAACCCCCGCAGGAGCCGCCCATGAGCGCCCTGTATGTGTTTGGTAAGTATCTTGGGGAAAATGCGGATTGGCTGCCCTATGTGGAGGGCTGGTAACACCCTAAAAGTCTATTTTCAGCAGGTCTTGAGTCAGGATGACGGGTCCGCCGTAGGTTTGGCGGGCTTCACTTTGCAGGTCTTGGGCAGGGTTGGCAAAACGCCCGGTAGGGTAGTGAATAAGATAAAGGGATTTGGCTTTTGCCTGGCTGGCAATTTCGCCTGCCTGAGGTGCGGAGGTATGTCCCTCGGTTGCACCGGAGGCTTCATGCAGGAGGACATCCGCTTCTCTGGCGAGGCGAGGCAGGGCGGGGCAAGGGGCGGTGTCACAAGAATAGGCGAAGATTTTGTTTTCTGGCACAAATTCCACCCTTAGCCCGATGTTGGGCAGGAAATGTTTCACCGGGTAGGCGCTAATTTTGACTTCGGGGAAGTGTAGAACCGGGGTGTCTTCGACAGGGGCGATGAGGCTGAATTGGACGGGGAAGAAGCGGGGCCAGGTCTTCCAGCCGTAGAGGTCTAAGACTTTTTCCATCCGCTCCAGGGTGTAAGAAAGCCCGTAGACCGTCAGCGGGGCGGTGCGACCCATCAGCCACATATCCATCAGCAGGAGAGGAAAACTGCCGACATGGTCGGGGTGAAAGTGGGTGAGGATAACGTCCGTGAGGAGGGTGGGGTTCAGGTCGGCTTGCTGTAATCGCTGAATGGGGTTCGCGCCGCAATCCACCAGAATTTGACGGGAGGCGGTAAGAATTGCCAGATGGGTGTTTTCATGTTCTGGCGAAGAAACTGCATTAGACGAGCCGAGGATAATCACTTGAGCCATGGATTTACCAATTAAAAGCAAAACCGAGTACCGAATATAAAATTTGGGGCGTGACCCACGCCTCGATGATGGCTGCGAAAAACAAAAGGGGAATGGAAACGCCGAGGTAAACCTTGAAAACATCTGCCAGGGTTTCCAAAACAACTTCTCCGATGGTACGCCCGGAAATGGGGGTGACGAGCCTGGCGCCCATGTATAAAACAGAGGCGGAGACGAGCAAGACGGAGGGCAGTTCTATGATGCCGTGAGGCAGAACCCCGGCGGCGAAGAGGAGCCAGGGGGAAATGTCTAAGAACCTGGCAAACACCATCGCCAAGCCGATGAAGGCAAAGTTGAACAGATAGAGCAGCACCCCCAAAACCCCAAAACTAAAGAAGCCAAACCCCAAAATGAAGGCTTCTGCCCGAACGTTTCTGGTAAATATCCACGAAGGAGATAGGTCTACTTCCTCGTCTCCGAGCATGAGGGAGCGCAGCTTTTCGGTGAGGTCTAATTTAGTCTCGTGGCTGGCGGGGGTGAAGACGAGTTGGGAATCGGTATAAAAATAGGCGGCAAAGACGGCAACAGCGCCCAAAAAGAGGGTGAGAAGAATGGC
>DYNS01000367.1 GCA_020720965.1 Anaerolinea sp.
ATGCCGCTGAACTCTGTGCGAAGGAATGTGGTATTAGTCGCGCCGACCAGGATGAATTTGCCCTGCGCTCTAACCTGCTCGCCGCCAAAGCAGTGGATACCGGCATCTTCGACTCGGAACTGATTCCGCTTAACGTGGAGATGACCGAACTGGACGAAGACGAGCGCCCCCACACCCGCACTATTACCCTGAGCCGGGACGAAGGACCCCGCGCCGACTCCACCCTGGAGGGGCTGGCAAAACTGAAACCGGCATTCAAAGAAGGCGGCAGCGTCACGGCTGGCAACTCCTCCCAAATGTCGGATGGCGCGGCGGTCTCCCTGGTCATGTCTGCCGAAAAAGCTGCCCAACTGGGGCTTACCCCGCTGGCGCGTTTCGTCTCCTTTGCCGTTGGCGGCGTGGAGCCGGATTACATGGGCATTGGTCCCATTGCCGCCATCCCCAAAGCCTTGCAAAAAGCCGGGCTAAAGCAGGATGAAATTGACCTGTTTGAACTTAACGAAGCCTTTGCCGCTCAATCGCTGGCGGTTGTTCGCACCCTGGGGCTAAACCCGGATAAAATCAACGTCAACGGCGGGGCAATTGCCCTGGGGCATCCGCTGGGATGCACCGGCGCAAAACTCACCGCCCAACTGCTGGCAGAAATGCCGCGCCGCCAATCCCGCTATGGCATGGTGACAATGTGCATCGGCGGCGGCATGGGCGCAGCAGCCATTTTTGAAAACCTGAACCGCTAACCCAAAAGGAGATACTCATGCCACTCACCATTTCCGATTTGATGTCCAAAATGCCCGCCGCCTTCGTGCCGGAAAAAGCCCAGGGCTTGGATGTTGTCCTGCAATTCAAATTCACCGGTGCCGAACCCGGCGACTGGTACGCCGTCATCAAAGACGGCAAGGTGGAGGTGCAGCAAGGCGCTCACCCCAACCCCAAAATGACCCTCGCCGCCGACTCGGAAGACTACATCAAACTCTTCACCGGTCAGTTAGACCCTATGCAAGCCTTTATGGGCGGCAAAATAAAACTGCAAGGCGACCTGAATATGGCGATGAAGATGACTCAGTTTTTTAAGATGCGCTAAAGCGCGGGTATTCGACATTCGATTGGCGACTTGTTTCCAAAAAGCCCCTCCCCCGCCGGGGGAGGGGCTTTTTGACGATAAAGTTCTGATGCTCGAGTACTAGGTATCTACTCCCTACTCCCTACTCTCTACCCCCCAAACGTATCAATCAACAGCTTCACATTGCCCCCGGCGGCATAAAGGATGGGGCAGGTGCAGCCGCGTTTGGTATATTCCGCCACTTTGGCGCGGGCTTCGGCGGGCGTGCCGGAGGCGGTGATGCGGTGAACGAGCTCATCCGGCACCAGGTGCTTGGCGCGGTTAATCTGCTCTTTGGTGGCGGGCCAACCCAAAATGGACTGAATTTCCTGCACAACGCTTTCGCTTACGCCGCTGGCTTTGGCAATGTGGGGCTGCTGGGCAAGGTACTGACACAACAGCATCTTGGTCGTCTCGATGGCGGTATCGTGGTCTTCATCTACGGAACAGACAATCAACTGAGGGCGGTCAATCTCTTCCAGGTTGCGCCCGGCTTTCTTTGCGCCCTTCTCCAGCAGTTCCAGGGCGCGGTCGTTATATTCGGGCGGCACGCAATAATTCAGCACCGCGCCATCCGCAATTTCGCCGGTCAGTTCCATCATCAAATCCCCGGTTGCGCCGAGCATAATGGGCACGTTGCGCGGCTCGCGCCTGCCGTGTACCACGTCCAACTCAATTTCGTGAACATGAATAAACTCACCCTCAAAACTGACTCTTTCCATGTTTAACAGGCGGCGCAGCACGGTAATAGTCTCGCGCATGGCGGTGAGAGGCTTCTTGCGGTCAATTCCCACGTTTTTCGCCAGGGGGTCCCACCATGCCCCAATCCCGCAAATGACGCGGTTGGGGGCGAGGTCGTCCAGGGTGAGGAAGGTGGATGCCAGCAAGCCGATGTTGCGAGTCCAGTTATTGAGCACGCCAGAGCCAACCTTCACCCGCTCGGTGACAGCGGCATAGGCAGCCATCGGCACAATTGCATCCCGCACCAGGCGGCTTTCGGCTTGCCAAACGGCTTCAAAACCGCGCTGCTCGGCATAGCGGGCGTACTCCAAACCATCGCGCAAGTCGTGCGAATCTTGCAGGTACAGGGCTACTCGTTCCATAAAAATCTCCTTAGTCCGAAAATTTTTCGAGCGCCGCCCGAAACAACAGCAGGTCGGCAGGGGTATCCAAATCCAACGCAATGCGCGGATTATGCACAATTTTGAGAGTCGCGCCCTTCTCTTTGGCTTGCAGGCAGTGATTGGCAAAAGACCCCGCCCCAAACTGATACGAAATTGCCAAACCCGGCGAAACCAAAAGCCCGTTGGTGCCTTCGTTGTGCCTGTCCGGGGCAATGACAACCGCCGGGGCGGGCGGAAGCGCCTCTGTCATCTCTTCCACATCTTCCACCCGCAAAAGGGGCAGGTCGGCGGGCAAAACCAGCACGCCCCTGGTGGCGTAGCCCCGCAGGACGATGGTCGCCCGTGTGAGGGCGGCGTTCAGGTTGGGGCTGCCGTCTTCCAGCACGGTTTTCGCCCCAAATTCGCGGGCAATTGCCAGGGCTGCCGGGTCGCGGCTGACGACCAGGGTTTGGGCAATGGTGCGGGTCTTCTTCAGGGTCTCCAACGTTTGCTCCAAAAAGCGCTCGTTGAGCAAAGCGCGTTCCTGGTCTGGCAGGGTATTACGCAGGCGGGATTTTCCGAGCCGAAGGGGTTTGACGGGGACGATTGCCCAAATTGTCATACAAATTTCCTGGCAAAGTGTAGCACATCTTGCGCCAGTTGCAGGCGGTCGGCGGGGGTTTTCATCAGGGTGGGGGTGACGAGGGGGAGGATTCCGAGCGAGTGAACTGCTTCTGCGAGAGGGGCATCT
>DYNS01000055.1 GCA_020720965.1 Anaerolinea sp.
CTCCACGCTCAGGTTCATTTTTTGCATGGTTGTGCCTGGGCGGTCTATAAATTTGAGGGACATTTCCAGGCTAGGGATTTCGTCCTGCAGCTGCTCCCACTCGCGCAGTTGGCGAGCGCCTTCGATAATCAGATTTTCCAGGTCCAGGCGGACGATAATCCGGTCGGCTGGGGGGAGAATCTCGTTTTCAAAACGGAAGGAGCCTTCCACCCAGGTAAACAAGCGGCGCACTACTTCAGTAAAGTAGGATTGCAGCGAGTTGAGAATGTCTTCCTGGCTGAGATAACCCGCATTAATCAGCAATAAACCCAGCTCTTTATCCGTCACCTGACTGGCACGGGTCTGAATGACCCGGAGTTGCCCGGTTGTGAGGCGGTTAGCGTGATGCAGGATGGTCGCCAGGCGGCTATCTTCTTTGCCAATTTGGGCATAAGACAATTTTCCATCTCGAAAGGAGATGTTGGCAACTTCAGATGCGCCTTCTATCACCAACGTGCCGGTTTTATGGGCAAGGTTGATGAGGTTAAGTAACTGTGTGACAGTAAAATCTCGCAGATTGCCGCGCAACGCCATAACGAATCTCACTTGTAATGGGAAATGGGCTACCTATGCGATTATACATGCAAGGGATGAGCCTGTAAATATGAACGGAAATTTGAAAAGAGATTGATAAGTACCGTCAAATTTCGTATAAATTATAATCATCACAAAGGTTTTTCTCTGAAAGGTGGTTTCCTCGTGCGTTTTCAAACCGTTTTTTCACTTTTTGGCATTTTCGCCCTCCTCGCATTGGGGACGGGATGTGCCCCTGCTGCCCCTCCTGGGAAGGGGGAGGAAGTTGACCCGCAGTTTTCCGAGTTTTACAACCTGCTGGGAGGTAGTAACACCCTCGGCAAGGTCGTCAGCCCGGCATTTGAGCGCAATCATTTGCGGCTGCAATACACCGAAAATGCGCTTCTGTCTTATGATGCATCCCAGCCGGGCGGAGAGCGGCTTAACTTTGTGCCCTTGGGAAAGAATTTCGGCTTCTCAGACCCGGCGTTGCCTGCCCCAGCCCAGGAAAATGACATGGTTCGCTATGTCAATGGGCATGTTATTTTTGCGGAATTCGTGACCCTTTACGACCAGTTGGGCGGGGCGCGATTTGTGGGTTTGCCCATTACCGAGGTGCGCCTCAACACCGAAAAAGGACGATATGAACAGTATTTTGAGAAAATGGGGTTTTATCGCAATTTGGGCGAGGATAACCCCCAGGTGAAATTATTACCCTACGGGTTGATTGCCTGCCAAAGTGATGAGGACGATGTATGCAACGCCCCTCTGGGCGATGCGGTGATAGAGCCGCAAAAGTATCTCCCTCAGCCATTTTTGCAGGTTGCTCAACGCCTGGGGGAAGATTTTACCGGCGCGCCGTTAACTCAGCCCTACCAAAATCCACAGGGGATGCTGGAGCAGGTATACGAGAACGTTGTCATCGCCCTGTACCCGCAGGATTTACGCTCTGTTCGCCTGCTGCCTCTACCAGCCCTGGTGGGGGTGACGCCAACCGCCCCGGTTGCCCCTCTGCCAGACGATTTGATGGTGTTCTACCCCTCATCCCAATCCAATCAACTGGGGCATAATGTGCCGCGCCCCTTCGTGGTCTACATTGCCACACACGGAGCCGAAGAGTTATCTGGCGAACCGGTGGATGAATTGCGCGAGGTGGATGGGGTGCGCCGTCAGTGTTTTGAAAATTACTGCCTGGATTACGACCCCTCCGCACCGCTCGGACTGCAAATTCACCCTGCGCCCCTGGGGTATGCCTACCTGCAACAGCAATCCGCTTTTCAGCCTGTCTTCAAGGTGTCGGTTTGGGAAAGCACCCCGGTTTTGAAAGCGGGAGATACTCAAACCCTGGGCGTTGCCGTCTATAATGGCGTTCCCAACCAGCCGATTGTGAACGCCGAACCGAGCATCACCATCACCCTGCCGGACGGAAAAACAAGCCAGCAACGTCTGCCCCCCACCGCTGCCAACGGAAAAACCTACCTGGAATTTGACGAAACCAGTCAGTTGGGTCTGTATAGTTACGAGGTCTGCGCCTCGCAACCAGGAAGCGAAGCCGTTTGCGTAAAAGAATCTTGGTATGTGCGTTAGGGATGGGCTTCTACAAATACAGCGGCGCGGGCAACCCCGCCATTGGGGCTGTAGATGTTGAAGGAAAAAGGCAAAACCTGCCCCTGAGTTAACTGCCCCTGCCATTCCCATTTTCGATAGCCGAGGATATTCCCCGCTTCATCATAAGCAACGCCCAGCGCCCACACGGTCTGGGCGTTGCTGCTGTTTTCTTGCAGGCTGACCTTGCCCTGAACCGAAACGCTCCTACCGTCCCACTGCACCAGGGTTAAGACATCTTGCAGGCGCAGGGCGGGGTATCGTCCCTGCCAACCGGGAGAGGGAGAAACTGCCATGTACAACTCCGCCTGAGGGGAGGCAAACCCCTCCGATACGGAGAATTGCGCCGAGACGGGAATTTGCGCTCCGGCTGGCAAAATATGGAGGGGCAGGGGAACAACCTGGGAGGCAAAGGTTTCCCCTTCTTCATTCCGCAGGCTGAGACGGATGGCGACATTCTCCAGAGGGGCATCTTGCTGAGGGTTGGTGACGGCGCCCAGGCAGGTGAATCCGCCTGGGTTGGGATGACAGGTGACGGAGGAGAGCAGAGCCGCCTGGGTTGGCAGGCTGACCTGCGTGAGGGCGGGCGGGATGAGGAGACTCTGCCCAACGCTGAGGGTTTCCGGGCGGGTTTGGGGATTGGCTGCCATCAGCGCCGCCAAAGATACCCCATAGCGCAGCGAAATTGCGCCAAAAGTATCCCCGGTTTGGACGGTGTATAAAAACGGGGTGGGGCTGGGCGCAGGGCTGGGGCTGGCTGTGGGGCTGGGGCTGGGCGGGAGAAAAACGGTTGGGGATGCGTATGGAGCTGGTTTTAACGGCAAAACCGGCGGGGGCGGGGGAGAAGCGGGAGAGGCACAGGCGGCGAAACCGAGCAGGGTGAGAAAAATGCCAAAGCGGGTAAAGCGTCTTACTTTCATCCTTACGATTATATCAACCCTCAGTTCTTGCCCGCCTTGCGTGGCTGTGCTAAACTGATGGCATGGTTGAGACGAATTTACCCCCCGAACCAAACCCCCAAGATACCATGTTGCAGGCGGCAGTGGATGCCATTAAACAGGAAAAACTGGCAGAAGCCCGCGAAATTTTGACCCGGTTGCTGCGTACCGACCAACAAAATGTTGGTTATTGGCTGTGGCTGAGTGCGGCGATGGAAACGCCCAAAGAACGCTTGTACTGCCTGCAAACCGCCTACAAAGTAGACCCTACCGATGCCTCGGTGCGGCGCGGGCTGACTTTGCTGGGGGCGCTGCCTCCCGATGATTCGATTGCGCCCTTCCCCATGAATCATTCCCGTGCCTGGGAAGCCAACCTGCTGCTGGCAGATGAAAAACCGCAGCCCAAAGGGCTAAAACGTCTGACAAGTAACCCAGGTTTTAGAATGGCGGCAATTTTGGGAGCGGGTGCGCTGGCGCTGGTGGGGATGGCAATTGGGGTGGGGATGCTTTTTTCCGGCAACACCGAGCGGCAGGCAGCCCCGGTAGGGTTGACGACCCCCCGCCCGACCGTAACGCCCCAGACCAACCCCAACGCCATTTCACAATCCAAACCCACCCTTTTGCCTTTGGCGCAACAGTTGGACGCGACCTACACCCCAACGGTCGTGTACGCCGCTACACAGCACGTGGGCGCGGCACAGGATAGTTACCGGGGCGGCATTCGCGCCTTCAACAGCGGTCAGTGGGAGATGGCAGCGGTGATGATGGAGCAGGTGGCAACCATGGAGCCGGGCGCAGTGGATGCGCTCTATTTTGCCGGGGAAGCCCGCCGCCTGAGCGGAAAATATGCAGATGCCATTAAATATTACAACATGGCAATAAGCACCAGCCCCAATTACGCCCCCAGCTACCTGGGACGCGCCCGCGCCGTTCAGGCAAGTAGCCGCAAAGACACCCTGGCTGACCTGGACAAAGCCATAGACCTGGACCCCAACTTTGCGGAAGCCTACCTGGAACGCGCCCTGTACTATAGCCGCAAAAGCAACTACGAAGCCGCTCTGGCGGACGCCAACGCTTCAGACGACATCCGCCCCGGCTCACCGCTGACCAAACTGGCGCTGGCTCGCATTTACCTGGGCATGGACGAACCCGCCGAGGCGCTCATCGCTGCACAGGCAGCCAACGACTTAGACGTAACCATGCTGGAAACCTACCTGGTGCTTGGCACCGCCTACCGCGCCAACGGAGAACTGGACAAAGCCGTAGGGTTGATGGAAACCTACGTCCAATACCAGCCGGACAGCGCCGAAGCCTTTATGGTACTGGGAGCCGCCTACTTTAGCCGCCAGGAATACGAAACCGCCCAAAAACACCTGGAACAAGCCCTGCGCCTGGATAAAACCAACTCGGAAGCCTATTTTTGGATGGGCGAGTTGCAAATGCTTAAGGAAAACTACGACCTTGCCCTCAGCAACTTTGAGAAAGCGGTTTCCTACAACAGCGAATCCTTCCGCAATGCGGAGGGGTTGGCGAGGGCATACCTGGCAACCGAAGAGTATGGACAGGCATACATCACCATCAGCAAAGTGGAAAAAATGGCAGCCAACGACCGCGAAAAAGGGGAGTTTTACTACATTCAGGCAATTGCCAACCAAAAACTCAGCGCCCCCTCCGCCGCCCTCAAAGCCTGGAACGCTCTTCTGGCGCTGCCGGAAGATGTCGTCCCCGCCGAAAGACGCGCCGAAGCCGAGGAACAGGTCGGGCTACTTGGCACCCCTACCCGTGTGCCTGCCACCGTTACCTCCACACCTACGCCCAGCAAAACACCCCTGCCCACCGCCACCCGTCAGCCCAGCAGAACCCCCTCCCCCACCAACACGAGAGCGCCCTCCGCGACCCCGTAGATGAAAATGAATTAAAAAAACTGCCCCGAAGGTCATTCGGGGCAGTTTTTTTGCAAACGCCTTAAGCAGATTTTTGAGAAGCCTCGTAACGGCAAGCCGGGCAGGGGCAGAGCGCCCGCAGATAATGCCAGTTATAAATGCCATAGTCATGCCCGTCTTCCCACACCAGGGTAATGCCATAGGCGCCGGTCGCTTTCACCGTCTCCAGCCGGGTGGCGGGGGAATTTTCCAGGGCAACGGTAAAGACCTGTGGGTCTGGTTCCGAACCCATATTCTCGTGTCCTCCCCGACACTGGGCGCAGGGACAAGCCGCCCGTAGCAGAGAAAAGGGGTACATACTTTCGTGTCCATCCTTCCAGGTAATTCGCATTTCCAGCAGTTCCCGGTTGGCGGTGATGTTGGCAGGTTTTTCGCTTAGCATGGGTTTGTTTTCCTTTGTTGGGGGTGTCGAAGGTTTAAGGCGCGGCAATGACCTCTAAAAAGTTAGAAGCTGCCCAGCCTGCGCGACCATCGTCATAATTAGAAACGACATACCACCAGGTGTATCCATCCGCTTCGCGGGGACCCTCCTGGGTAATAAAGACTTCCGAGTCAAATCCCATAAATTGTTGTTCGCCCTCCAGCCCCGGCGCGGCGCGGATTCGCAGCCCTTGCCCATCTGTGCCAACGACCTGGACATAACTGCCCAAAGTAATTTGCCCCGGAAGCAGGGTTGGGGTGACGGTGGGAGCATACGGGTCGGACATTGCCCCAGCGCCGGAGGGCGTGGCAGTGGGAGCGGGAACCAGGGTCACATCCGCCATTAAAGCGGCGGGGTTGGGCGCTGCCGGAGCAGAAAAATGGAGCCAGGCAAATGCCAAAAGCAGAAAAATAATCGCCACTGCCACCGAGCCAAAAATAACCCGGGGGGTAAGTGCAGCACGGAGAGTCTCGTTCATCAGTCACCTGCCTTTCATTCCGTTTGTTTCAACATGGGGCGGGCTTTCTCTGGCAAGATGAGGCGCAATGCCCCCGGCATGGTTTCGATTTCGATGTGACGGGCTTCCCCTGCCGGTTCGCCATCCAACTGCATGGCAAGGGCAACATCCGACTCGATGACCAGGCGGGAGGAGGAAAAATGATAGGCATCCGAGGCGGTTAAGTGCCAGCCGCCAATCATGCCAAAGGCGTGGCGCAAACTATCCGCCAGGTTATTGCCAGAAAGCATCCACAAATCCACCTTGCCATCATCCAACCGGGCACCGGGGGAAAGATGTGCCAACCCACCCAGATAACGGCGAATGTTGGTCGCCACCAACTGAACAACATGCCCGTTCCAGGAGAACCCATCTGCCCGAACCGTGACCTCCGCCCCAGACCAGCCGGCCGCCTGTGTAACCGCCTCGATAAAAAAGTGTGGAACCGCCATATATTTGGCAGGGCGCGAGCGAGGCTCCAGATTCCGAATCGTCAGACCGTCCAGCCCCAGCCCTGCCCAAAGTAAAAAAGCCCGCCCGTTGCACAGCCCCACATCCACCGGAAAAACCTCCGCCCTTGCCAACTGCGCCGCGTTCTCTTCCAGCGCGCCAGGGCGATACCAATCGAAGGAGGAAAGCCCCAACTCCTGCGCCAAAACGTTGGTTGTTCCCGCAGGCAAAATACCCAAAGCAGTCCGAGAGCCATATAAGCCCGCCGCCACCTGCCCGGCGGTGCCATCCCCACCCACCGCAAAGACCGCCTCCCAGCCCATCGCAGCCGCCTGACGCGCCAAAGCCTGAGCATGTTCACCGCTGCGGGTGAGGGCAATTCGCACCGACCAGCCAGCCGCACGCAAAATGCGCGCCGCCCGATACACAAAAGGGCGCACCATCAACCTGCCAGCCGCCGGGTTATACAACAAGAGACATCTCATAACGCCATTATAATTTGAAGCGCGAAAACAAACATCCATCGGATGATATAATCCCCCCTCAAGCCTATGACGAACCTCCCCCTCCTCAACAATCGCTATCAGATGGCAGAACCGCTCGGCACCGGCGGCATGGCGCAGGTATACCGCGCCAGAGACCTGATGCTGGAACGCTCGGTTGCCATCAAAGTTCTGCGCCCGGACTACTCCGCCGACCCGGAATTTCAAATCCTGTTTCGGCAAGAAGCCCGCGCCGCAGCCAATCTTTCGCACCCCAACATCGTCACAGTGCATGATTTCGGCTTTGACCAGGGGCAGCTCTTCCTCGTCATGGAACACGTCCCCGGCACCAACCTGAAAACGATGATAGAAAACCTGGGCAAATTCAGCCCGGAAGATGCTCTACCCCTCATCATTCAGGCTTGCGCCGGTTTGGGCTACGCGCATCGCGCCGGGCTAGTCCACTGTGATGTAAAACCGCACAACATGCTCGTCACCCCAGACAAGCGCCTCAAAGTCACCGACTTCGGCATCGCCCGCGCCATCGCCGCCATCAACCCGGAAGAAAACAACGATGTCGTTTGGGGCTCGCCGCTCTACTTCTCACCAGAACAAGCCGCCGGGCAAGCCCCCTCCCCCGCATCAGACGTGTACTCGCTCGGAGTCGTGCTCTACGAAATCCTCACCGGCAGACCACCCTTTGTAGCAAAAACCGCCGAAACTCTGGCACGCCTGCACCGCGAAAGCCAGCCCCTGCCCCCCAGCCAATACAACCCCCAAATAACCCCAGAACTGGAGCAGATTATGCTCAAAGTCCTGGCAAAAGAACCGGCAGCTCGCTACCGCACCGCCGACCAATTGGGTAGGGTGCTGATGACCTTTGGCAACGCCCGCCGCGCCGCCGAAATTTCCATCCCCGAAGCATCCCCCGCCGCTGCGCCAGAAATCCCCGCCCCGTTGCCAGAACCCATTCCCGCAACGGAACCCAGCCCCCAGCCCACCGCAGGAATCGACTGGGTGAGCGTGGCGCTGGGGCTGCTGGCTCTCCTCGCGGTAGGCGGTCTCATCCCCTGGTGGATTTTCGTGTACATGACATGGACAAGCCCGATTCGCTAATCATCGCCCCTTCCATCCTCTCCGCCAATTTTGCCAACCTCGGCGCAGACCTTGCCGCCTGCCAGGCGGGTGGCGCAAACTGGATTCATGTAGACGTGATGGACGGTCACTTCGTCCCGAACATGACCATTGGTCCGCTGGTGCTGGAAGCCTGCCGCCGCTCCACCTCCCTCCCCCTGGACGTACATCTGATGATACAAACGCCGGAAAACCTGCTGCCCGCCTTTGCCCAGGCAGGCGCAACCCGGCTCACCGTGCATGTGGAAACCTGCCCACACCTGCACCGCACCCTGCAACAGATTAAGTCTCTGGGCGCGCTGGCAGGAGTCACCCTCAACCCTGCAACCCCCGCCCTCCTGCTCAAAGAAGTTCTGCCCCTGGTAGATTTGGTCTTGGTGATGACGGTAAACCCCGGCTTCGGCGGGCAAGCCTTTTTGCCAGAGATGCTGCCCAAAATAAGAGAAATCCGTCAAATGCTGAATGCGATTGGCTCCCCCACCTGGCTGCAAGTGGATGGCGGCGTAAGCGCCGAAACCCTGCCCGCCCTGCGAGAAGCCGGGGCAACCGCCTTCGTGGCGGGGAATGCCATCTTCAAGCATCCGCAGGGGATTGCCGCCGGAATAGAGGCGCTCCGCAGGGCTTAAACAAAAATCGCGGCTTACGCCGCGACCTTTGACAGGGAAAGAAAATTCTAAGACTAAGCAGTCTTAACCATCGTGCGGATGCACTTGGTGCAAAGCATTTTTTGGGTTTTGCGGCCCTTTTCCATCACCGTCACCTTCTGCAAATTAGGCAGGAACTTGCGGTTGGTAGCCCGCAAAGAGAAGGAACGGTTATGACCAAAGGTCGTTGTCTTACCGCAATGAGCGCACTTCGCCATGTTTCATCATCCTTTCTTGCTATAATACAGTCATGCCTTTTTTGGCAGGCGCAACATTTTACCACAACTCGTATCCTTTCACAAGGAACGCGTGTTAACACACTCGCAAAGGATTAATAACACTATGGGACAAGAAACAACCACACTCGGAAGCATTCACATCTCTCCGGCTGCCATTGCCACCATCGCTTACCATGCCAGTTTGCAATCTTATGGGGTTGTGGGGCTTGCCCCCAAAAACCTGGCAGAAGGCATCGCCAACAGCATCACCCGCGACCCCATGCGCGGAATCAACGTCCACTTTGATGCAGAAAAATTGGATATTGATGTTTATGTGGTGGTGGAATACGGCACGAGAATCGCCTCGGTCGCCAACAGCGTAGGCAACGCCATTCGCTACCAGGTGGAAAAAGCCATCGGGCTTAAAGTCAACCATGTCAATGTCCATGTTCAGGGGCTGCGCGTCAGCAACCCGGATTAACCCACGCGCCAAAATCTGTCTTTGAGGAGAATCTAAAGCATGACGAGAACGTCTTTTGATGGGCTGCTCATAAAATCCCTGGTAGAAGCCGGAACGACCTGGCTGCGTACCAACCACCAAATTGTAAACGCGCTGAATGTCTTCCCCGTGCCGGATGGCGACACCGGCACGAACATGCTCCTAACGATGAATTCGGCGTACAACGAAATCAGCGAGTTGGGCTACCGCAGCGCCGGTCAGATGGCGGGGGCGGTGGCGCAGGGAGCGTTAATGGGCGCTCGCGGTAACTCCGGGGTCATCCTCTCCCAACTTTGGCGGGGATTTGCCCGCGCCATGCACGGCAAAGACAACGTGGACGGGGAAACCCTGGTGAAAGCCTTTGCCGAAGCGCGAGATACCGCCTACAAAGGGGTGGTACGCCCGGTGGAGGGAACCATCCTGACGGTGGCGAAAGACGTGGCAACCGCCGCCGAAGCCGCCCTGCAACAAACCTCCGACCCCATAGAAATTCTGCGCCTCTGCGTCAAAGCCGCCGATGCCTCTGTCCAAAGCACCCCAGACTACCTCCCCGTCCTCCGTCAAGCCGGGGTAGTCGATTCTGGCGGCAAAGGCTTCTTCTTCATCCTGGAAGGGATGATACGCTTTTTAGACGGCGAATCGCTCGAATCGCCCCTCATCTCCGTCCAACCCCTCTCCGCCATGAACCTGGAAAACGCCCTGGAAGAAGTGGAAGAAGGACAAGATTGGGAAGTCGTGGTGGATTTTCGCCCCGGCGAAACCTTTGACCTGCAAACCTTCTACACCCATCTGGAAGAAATCGGCACATCCATCCAGGTCGGCGAAGGCGAAGGCATGTATCGGATGCACATCCACACCCCGCTGGAAAAGCGCTACGAACCCATAGACTACATCATGGGCATTGGGACCATCACCAAAGTCGCCATGGAAAACCTGCTGGCGCAAATGGAAGATATTGGAAACCAGGCAGGCGAAACCTCGCTGGAACTGACCAATGTCCAGCCCGGCGAAATTGCAGTCGTCACCGTCTCCCCCGGCAACGGACTTTCGCGCATCTTCGCCAGCTTGGGTGCGGCATCCATCGTCTCTGGCGGGCAAACCATGAACCCCTCCACAAAAGACCTGCTGGAAGCCTTTGAAAACCTGCCCACCGACAAAATCATCATCCTGCCCAACAACAAAAACATCATCCTCGCCGCCAACCAGGCAAAAGAAGTCACCGTTAAACAAGTGCGGGTTGTCCCAAGCCGCAACGTTCCGCAGGGGCTTACCGCCATGCTGCAACTAGACCCCACCGCCGACCTGGATTCCACCGCCGAGAAAATGACCAAAGCCCTGGAAACCGTTCACGCCGGAGAAATCACCATCGCCAGCCGCTCGGTGGAAATTGACGGCGTAACCGTCCGCGAAGGGCAGGTCATCGGCTTGCTCAACGGCAAACTCGCCGTCTCCTCCGAAAGCATGGAACACGCCTGCCTCACCCTGCTAGAAAAAGCCCGCGCCGGAGAACACGAAATCATCACCCTCTTCTACGGCGAAAATATCAAACACGCCGAAGCCAACCGCATCGCCGACCTCATCCGAGACGCGCACCCCAACCAGGAAGTGGAAGTGCAAGAAGGCGGTCAGCCCCATTACCCCTTCCTCTTCGCCATCGAATAACCCATCCCTCCCCCAAACATCAAAACACCACAACGGCAACACCGCCCTTGTGGTGTTTTTTCTCCCCCACCAAAAAATATGCAAATCGGACTGGTAAGCGACTCCCCCGCAGACATTCCTCCCGCCCTCGTGGCGCGTTACAACATCCAAATCATCCCCGCCATCCTCATTTTGGACGGCAAAGAATACATAGACGGAAAAGACATCAGCCGGGAAGAATTCTACAACCGCCTCCCCAACCTGCGCCAACCCCCGCGCACCGCCGCCCCCTCCCCCGCCGACTACGCCGCCTGCTACCAAACCCTGCTCAACGCCGGAGCAAACCACGTCCTCTCCCTCCACACCTCCGAAAAACTCACCAGCATCCCCAACATTGCCCGCCTCG
>DYNS01000368.1 GCA_020720965.1 Anaerolinea sp.
CTCGATGCCGTCGACCATGCCTTCGGCCTTGAAGCCCCCCTGCCAGAAACCGCCCCCCCCGCCGCTCAACTGACGATTTGGCACGAAAACAAAAAGCCCCGCCCTCGCACCCTAAATGGGCAAACCTTCACGGTAGAAACCCCCCTCGGCAAAGCCTTTGTCACCGTTAACGAAAACGGCGGCAGCCAACCCTTCGAGGTCTTCATCAACACCTCCAAAGCCGGGTCAGACACCGCCTCCGTCTCCGAGGCAATTGGGCGGCTCATCTCTTACATTCTGCGGCTCGCCTCGCCCATTGCCCCGGTGGAACGTCTGCGCGAAGTGGTATCGCAGTTGGCAGGCATTGGCGGCGGGCGCTCTTTGGGATTTGGTCCGAATCGGGTTCGCTCCCTGCCGGATGGGGTGGGGCAGGTGCTGGATGAATACCTGCGCGACTGGCATGGAGAACCCCGGCGGCACGAGCTGGTCGCCGGTGGAAGCGGCACGCATCCGCACCCCGCACAGTCTCCCGCTTCCCCCGCCCCCATGATGAAAATCGGCGACCTCTGCCCGGAATGTGGCGAAGCCGCTGTTGTCAACGAGGAAGGCTGCCGCAAGTGCTACGCTTGCGGCTACAGCGAATGCTGAGATTTCCCCTCCCCCGCTGAATTTTTCTCCGTTATAAAAAAGGCGCTCCCCCTGAGGGGAGCGCCTTTTTGCGCCACAGGCGCGGGGTATTCGGGCGTTGTCGCCTTCAAGGTCGGGTGGAACTTGCCAGACGAGGTACGGCGCAAGCGATGCGGCGGTTTACTCGTCTTGCCCGACCCTCTCCAACCCGTCTTTGTCCAACAGGTAGATGAAGGTATCTTCCGTGCGAATGAGACCTTGTTTTTGCAAATCTATCAGGGCGCGGTTCAGTCGTCCCCGGCTTGCGCCCAGCCAACTGGCAAACTGACTTTGGTTAAGCGGCATTTCCATACCCTCTGCCGTTCCCCACATGCGGGCAACTTGTAAAATCGTCTGGGCGAGGCGGGCATTTAGGCTGAGGGTGACCAGCCTTTTGGAATGATTGACCAACAGGCGGGCGCTTTGGCTTGCTTCTCGGTACAGGTTGCGCGCCAACAGAGGCATGGTGAGCATGTTATCGGTGAGAACCTCACAGGGGATGGATACAATGACAGAATCCTGAAAGGCGGAAGCGCCCATGAGACGGGTCTGGCTCGCTTCCAGCACCGGCAAACCAAAGATTCCGCCAGAGTGAACCAGGTTGAGAAAAAATTCTTTGCCGTGAGCGTTGGTAAAGAACAGGCGCACCAACCCAGATTCGACCAGGTAGGTCTGGCTGTTGGGTGAGCCAGGGTAAAACAGGTAAACCCCCTTGCCAAAAGCGCGTTTCTGGATGTGCGGTAGCAGGCGCACCAGGTCTTTTTCGGGTAAACTTTCAAAAAGCGGGTACTTTTGCAGAGACTCCGGGTTTGGCATGGGGGCATCCTTTGCAGAGCGGGATAGCCCCATTTTACTTTGCCTGGCGCCGTTTAGTAATTCTT
The DNA here is from genome assembly GCA_020720965.1 of Anaerolinea sp. Classification (GTDB taxonomy): domain Bacteria; phylum Chloroflexota; class Anaerolineae; order Anaerolineales; family Villigracilaceae; genus UBA5195. The sequence continues at coordinate 1,527 of DYNS01000368.1, forward strand.
GTGCCAACCCAAGGGTGCCTCAGTTTGGTAAAAATCGCCAAAGGGTTTGGCTAGGGCATGGCACAGGGAGGTAAGGCGGGCGAGCCTTGAGGCGGCGGTCGTCTCCAAGAATGTGCGGCGGCTTGGTTCTTCCATTGTCACGGCTTCTTGCCACACGGCGCGCCCAACCGCAATGCCGCTTGCTCCGGCGTTGCAGGCGGCGATGACCTGTTGCACAAAGGTATCATAGTCCACTGCGGCGGAGAGCAGTATCCAGGGGGCGGGGCAGGCAGCAGAAATTTCCCGGCAGGCGGCGCTCCATTGGCTGGGGTCTGTTTCCGTCACGTCCAGCGGGAACTCTGCTTTGAGAACATCCGCGCCCAGGGGGACGAGGCGTTTGGCGCTTTCCACCACCACGTAGCCTTTCTCGGCGGAAGAGAGTTTTTGCCCATCCAAAGAGTAAGAAAGCGGCTCCAGCATCAGGGCGAGGTCTTGGCGTTTACATTCTTCCGCAATTTGGGCGGTGAAGTCTTCTGTCTCCTGGGCGGTGGGCGAGTGGGGGTGGTAGTACACCAGCAGTTTGATGGCGGAAGCGCCCATGCGTTTGGCTTTTTCCACGCTCCAGCCGGGGATGATTTGGGCTTTCCGGGCAGTGGAGTCGCCCCCGTAGCCGGTGGATTCTACTGCGACCACCAACCCAACCGGGTTAGGGATAACGCCCGCGGCAATTGCCTGGGCGGCGGAAACTTCCGGGTCCAGCAGAACAGCCGTCCCGTAGGGGGCAAGGGCGGAGGTTACTTCCAGTTTGAAGCGGCTCAGGGCGGAATCTTCCGCAAGAGCGGGGTTGGCTTTGCGGAGATTCTGACGATGGTCGAGGGCGAGGGCGGTAAAAGTTCCACGCGGGGAGGTAATTTGTTGCAAACCGCGTAATTTGCCAATGCTGAGGGGTTTCATGGGGGATGGGTTCCTTGGGGTCGGTTGGGCGGCTATACCAGCCTCACAACCGCCGAGAGATTTTTGGGTTGGTCGGGGTTAAGCCCTTTGGCGAGAGAGCGGTAGAAAGACATCAGTTGCAGGGCGGGCAGGTAAAGGACGTTGCGCGCCTGCGCCGGGATGCCGGATTGAAAATTGAGCCGGGCATTGGCTTCTGCCAGCGCAAAAATTTCGGCACCTTTTGCTTGCATCTCGTTCAGCACGGCTTGCTCGTGGGCGGCGTTTTGTTCCGATACCAGCCCCACCATCACCGTGTTTTCGTTCACCATCGCCATCGGTCCATGCCGAAACTCTAAAAAATGGAAAGGCTCACTATGTGTAAGGGTCATTTCTTTCATCTTAAGGTTCACCTCGCAGGCAAGCCCATAACGCGCCCCGCTGCCCAAAAAGTAGAAGCGGTCGTAGGTCAGGTTTTCGCCCAATGCCTGGGCGGGGGCGGCGCAGGCGGC
>DYNS01000369.1 GCA_020720965.1 Anaerolinea sp.
AACTGACCAGGCGGGCGGGCCATTGAGCACGTTAACAATACGGTTGGATGTGCTGCACGCATTGCTGCCCGCTTCGCGTATGTCGCGTGTGAGCAGTTCAAAGGCAAGGCGTGAGCTTTCCTGGATGCGCGAGAGGCTTTCGGTGGTGCGCGCGGCTTGCTGGTTGGTGACGAAAATACTGATGACACCACCGATAACGAACAAGCCTAATGTCATGCCGATCATCAGCTCGATGAGACTCAACCCAGAGTGCGAGGATTTGCTGCCAGTGAGTGTCGGCTGGCGGGCGGGTATGCGCTTGATGTTCATAGACGACCTACGGTGGTTACGGTTTTGGCCGCATCAGCGGCGTTTGCAACTTGGTTGAGACCGCCCCGGCTGTCGTTCCATGTGATATTGATGGCGCATACACGGGACGGGTCGGGCGCGACCGGAGCAGCGCAAACAATAGCGCCAGTTGCAGCGGGGTCATTGAGCGAAGCCTGTACATCCGTCATCCATGCGTTGAGGTCTTTGGATACGAGTGTTGCTCCTGTGGCGGGTACGGTGCTGGTTGCGGCCATGTTGTAGGTTCCTGCGCGCGCAACAGTTAAATTGGCGCGCATGGCTTCAAGGATGGAGTAGCTCAATATCACGGCTTGGGTGCGTTCAAGCGAGCTTTGGTTGTTGCGCAGGGCGGACGATTGCAAGGCCGCCATGCCGAGCAGGCCAATGGCGAGTACGACGACGGCAATCAGCACTTCGAGCAGGGCAAAGCCGTGTTGCGCTCTGGCGGGGTGTGGGTTGGGGCGGTGTGGCTGCATGGTTGTTCCTGTTTTATATTGTGATGTTAATTAGGGTGGCGGGGGACATGTTCCGGCGGCTAGTCCTGTAGGTATGGCAACGCGAGATGTGCCTACGGTGCTAATGAAAATGTCGCGGGCGTTTTCGTTGGCGGGAAGCGCGGTGGTGGCTTTGCATACGCGAACCGTGCCGCCAGCATTGTTAAAGAGCGTGCCGTCTGAACCAAATATGATTGGAGTGGCGACTGCGCCGTTAACAGTTGCTGTTCCCTCGACACTCAAGTCGTTGGTGACTTGACTTACTTTGGTAATGGCTTCGCCAGCATCAAGCGCACCATCCCTGTCGGTATCCACGAATACGAGCCAGCCGCCTGTCCATGGTGCTCCAGTGCATGTCGTGCCGTTGGTACTGGCACACATGACGGCGCGGGTGTTGTTTTTGATGGCTTCCGTGCGGGCGCTGGCTAGACCGGTTAAAAAATCGTTGGTTTTGGTGGTGAGTTGCGAGCGCGCGATGGTGGACTGAAAGCTGGGGATCGCTATGGCGAGCAGGATGGCGGCAATCGCCACGGTAATCATCAGTTCCAAAAGCGTGAAGCCTTGCTGGGGAGTGGGGTGGGTCATGGTTGGCTCGTGTTGCATGGCGTTTGGTCTATAAGTCTTTGTGTGTGTTTTAGTCTTTGGTTGAGCTTTAAGCAAGGGTGAATTTTGGCGGTTGGGTTGAGCGGTTGTTTTTTCGGGTTGAGTGGTGGGGAGGATTAGTCGGTGTCGTTACGATGTTGTTTTGTAGGGGGGACTTGCGCAAAACCCGGATTTCTCTTTCTCCCGCGAGGAGAGAGGGAGCTAAAACCAAGGCTTGCGTAAGTCCTGGTTTGTGTATGGGTGTGTTTGCGTGGGTTGCGCCGGGGTGTGGGGTTTGTGCATTGGGTGAGGGCGGCCCCGGATTAGCATCCGGGCTACGTGTGTTTGCTGATACCTCAGCCCCCTCTCCCCAGCCCTCTCCCGCGAGGGGAGAGGGGGCTAAAACCAGGGCTGGCGTTTCGGGTGAGGGTATCCCCGGATTGGCATCCGGGCTACGGGGGTTATGGGCAGGTGCCGTTGAGGTTTTGACGGGTGACGCGGGCGCGGCCAAAGTGGTTGATGATGATGTTGCGGGCGTTTTCTTGCAGGGCGGTGGTGGCTTTGCAGAGGCGGATGGTGCCGACCAGGGTGAAGAGGCTGCCGTCGGCGCGGTAGGAAATACGATTGGCGACGTTGGTGTTGCCGCTTATTTGTAGGTCGCCGGTGGCTTGGCCGACGGTGGTGATGGCTTCGCTTGGGTCGAGCAGGTTGTTTTGGTTGCTGTCGATGTAAATAAGCCAGCCATCGTGCCAAGGGGTTTGGGTGCAGTTTGTGCCGTTGTTGCTGGTGCAGAGGGTGGCGCGAATGTTGTTTTTGATGGCTTGGGTGCGGGCGAGGCTGAGGGCGGTCAGTAGGTTGTTGGTTTGGGTGGTGAGTTGGCTTGATGCGATGAGGGCTTGGAAGCTTGGGATGGCGATTGACAGTAGGATGGCGGAGATGGCGATGGTGATCATGAGTTCAAGCAGGGTGTAGCCGTGTTGGGGCTTGATGTGTTTGATTTTGTTGGACATGTGACGTTCGTATTTGTGAGATTGCCTTTTTGTACGTGTGGTTTGTGACTCTTTTGTTGGCAATCCCGGCTTTTTTGGGGGTGGGGGATGAACGTTCGAATGTTGGATGTGGGCGGTTGGGTGGGTCAGGCTCCCTTGGAGGTGTTTTGTCGGCCTTTGGCGGTTTTAGCAGTGATCTTGGCTGGCGAGGGGGTGGCGGTGTTGCTGGCGTTGGCGCCTGGGGTGGAGGGGGAGCGTTGGGTGCGGCTGGGGTTGATGTCGCTGTTGGTGTTGTGGGTGGCGTTGATGTGGGTGGCGGGTTTGTGTTTGGCACGGCGGGCGTTGGGGCGGTATGCGGCGCTGCGGGTGGCTTGGGTGGCGGTGTTGTGGTTGGTGGTGGTGAGTGTGTCGGTGGGGTCGCTGGCGTTTGGTTTTTTGGCGGAAGCGGGCGTGCGTTTGGGGGAGGTGGCCTGGTTTGTGGGGCATGTGGCGGTGATTGCGGCGGTGGTGGGGTTGTTGGGGTTGATGGGGTTTTATGCGTTTTGGCAGGCGC
>DYNS01000056.1 GCA_020720965.1 Anaerolinea sp.
TCATCCAGCAAGTTTACTCAATTCTTCTATTCTCGGTTTAAAATGACCGAACCGACAGTTTTATTGTTTTATTTTAATATTCAGTAAATTTTATTTATTTTAATCATAGCCGCTGCTTTGTCAAGGGAATTTTGCTTTACTTGGTACTGGATTGACGGAGAACAAAAAGACTGCCCTAAAGTTGGGCAGTCTTTTTGTTCTCACTATCTCGATTTTTTATACCTGATACAGTTCCACCAGCACACCGCTGGCGCTTTCCGGGTGAATGAAGGCGTAGCGTTTGCCATCGGCGGCGGTGCGGGCTTCTTCGTTAATCAGCCGTATTCCTTTTTGTTTCAGCTCTGCCAGCATTCCGTCAATATCGTCCACTTCCAGGCAGACATGGTGCATCCCTGCGCCGCGTTTTGCCAGGTATTTTGCCAGCCCAGAATCTGGGGTGGTGGGTTGTACCAGCTCAATTTCTGCTCCGGCGAGGGGTAAAAAGGCGACCTGGCTTTTTTCGGCTGGGACATCGCGCACTTCGTGCAGGGGGATACCGAGAGAGTCGCGCCAAAAGTGCAGGGATTTTTCCATGTCGTCTACCACAATGGCAACGTGATTAATGTTCTTGACGTGAGGCATTTTCTTCTCCGGGGGTGGTTGGGGTCGCCTGGCTGGCGACAACAGAGGCGAGGGCATATTCTTTGGTGTGGGTGAGGCTGATTGCCCAGTGAACCAGCCCCTGGGCTTGGGCAATTTCCTGGGCTTTTCCCCAAAGGCGCAGGCGAGGTTCTCCCGCTGCGCCTCGTTCCACTTCGATTTCGGTAAAGGCGACTACGCCCAAGCCGGTTCCCAGGGCTTTGGCGGCGGCTTCTTTGGCGGCAAAGCGGGCTGCCAAAGAAGCGTAGTTTTCGCCGCATTGCTCGCGCTCCAGCGGGGTAAAGATTCGCGCCAAAAAACGCTCTCCGTGTCTTTGGGCTGCCTCGCGCAGGCGGGCAATTTCCAGCAAGTCCACACCGGTTCTCAGGGTCATGGGCGCTTAGGGTTCGGTGGGCAGTTTGGTAATGACGAAGTCGTCAAAGGTCACGTTTACGCCGTTTTCCATCTCGTCCGACCAGGCAAAGAGGGCAGATTTGCCGGAAGCGTAGGTGGAGTCTTGCACGCTGTCAATTTGCTTGCCGTCCACATAGAGGGTTAAGGTTCCGTTGCCGCAATCCGCGCCGAGGCGGTAGGAGGCGGCGTTGGGGGTGATGGAGTCGGATTTTGCCCAGGCATCGTCATTGGTGAGGAAGAAGTCCTCTTCCTGAATAAGCCCACCGCGCACAATGGCGTAGTAGCCATCGGGCGTGACGGCGAAGTAGTACAAGTCCTGGTCTAGCACGCCCTGGTAGCAGATGATTCCAAACACGCCCAGAGGGTCGGCGTTGCTGTTTTGGACGGTTACTTCGGTGTGGATGTTTTCGTATTCGGTGTCGTTGGGGCTGCTCCAGACAAAGTAGTAAGGCGTGTAAACCTGAAACTGCAAGCCGCCTCCGGCATATTCCACCGAACTATCGGCATCGGTTCCGGTTCCCCAATTCTGGTCGCCGTCAAAGTCGTCTTGCAAGAGGGGTAAATCTGCCAGGGAGGGCAGCCCGCTGATGGCGTTGCATGCCAGCGAGACGAGGGTGAGCGCAGCGAGCGCAAGAATAAAGCCAAAACGTATTTTCATTTTCATCTCCTTGTGGGGTAGCGCTAAAGTTAGCGAAAAAACCAGTTGCAAAGGGGGCGCAGGATGCCGCAGGGTAAATCTTCTTTGCTTTGTATGGAAGGTTGTAGCAAACCATATAAGGGGGAAACAACCTGTTGCAAGCCAATGAAAGGGGTGTGAAGTTCGGTTTCTGCCAGGGGAATATCTACAGGCACATTCAGGCGGATGGGAATGCTGGTTTGCACGGGTACGGTCAAATCCAGTTGAATGGGCAGGCTTGTTCCGGCGGGCAAGGTGACGGAGGTTGGCACATTCAGCACCCCGACGTTGGCGTTGGCGATGGTGGTATCTTCTGTAAGGGTAACGGTGATGCGCTGGCTGATGGGTAGTTCAAACTGAATGGGGATGGTGTCTTCCACGGTAATATCGGTGCGGATGTGGGCGGTGTCCATCAGGATGAAGTTGGCATATAACCCGCCCAGAAGGTGGTCTCCGAGTAAAAACTTAAGGGAGAAGACTTCTCTTGCCAGTAGCAGAACCACAATCAGCAAGAGCAGGTTCACCGTGAGAGAAAGAGCAAGGGTTACATGCTTAAGAGCGGCGGGCAAGGCCTGCCAGCGTAGCCCCTGCCTGGGGCGCGGAGATGGCTCCGGCGGGGGCAGAGTGCTTGCGGGGGGCGGCGGTAAGGGTTGAACGGGTAGGGTCATAGGCATCTCCTCCTGCAACTATAGCATAAATTGGAAAAACGAAGTCACTTCCGGGTTTGCCAATCACCCCTTTGGCTGGCACAACTCACCTTGATTTTGGCAGGACGAAAATATTATAATCCAACCGATTTTATCCAAATAATATGCCGGGTGAACCCCTCACCGGTAAAAGAAGGAGAAAACGAGTGTCTGAAGAACGTCATTTTGTAGCAGTCGTAGGCGCTGGTCCGGCGGGCATCTATGCAGCGCGGGAATTGGCGCGTAATGGAGCCCAGGTTGCCCTTTTTAACCGCGATATTAAACCTGGCGGTTTGGCAGAATACGGCATCTACCCGGAAAAACACCTGATGAAGCAAGGCTTACGCGCCCAATTTCAGCAGGTGCTGGAAACCCCCGGCATTCAATACTATGGCAACGTCTCCGTAGGCAAACAAGGAGATTTAACCCTGGAAGAGTTACGCGCCCTCGGTTTTCAAGCCATCCTCGTCTGCGCCGGGGCGCAAGGTACAAAATGGCTGGGGCTGCCAGGCGAGGAACTGAAGCAGGTTTACCACGCCAAAGACATCGTTTACCACTACAACCAACTCCCGCCCTACAGCAAAGCCAACTACACCTTCGGCAGCCGGGTTGCCGTTGTGGGGGCGGGCAATGTCATGTTAGATATTGCCCGCTTCCTCATCCAAAAAGTTCAGGTACAGGAAGTCATCGCCATTGTGCGGCGCGGACCCGCCGAAGTGAAGTTCGACAAAAAAGAGATGGAATACGTCATTCGCAACCTGGACCAGCGCGCCCTGGACGATGACATTCAGCGCGTATCCGGCGTAATGCAAGCCATTGGGCAAGACCCCCAAACCGCCCGCGCCAACATCCTGGAAGCCCTACCCAAAGCCCAACCCAGCAACTCCGCCACCCGTTTTTATTTTGACTTTTTAGCGTCTCCCACCCGCATCATCGGCAACGACTGCGGCGCAGTGAGCGGGCTGGAAGTGGAAGACAACCAACTCAGCCTCCGCAACGGAGAAGCCAAAGCCACCGGGACAGGCTTAAGGCGGGTCATCCCAGCCGATTCAGTCATCTTTGCCATTGGCGATAAAGTGGACGAAACCTTTGGATTACCCGTTATCGGAGCCGAATTCGCCAAAAATCCTTCTCCCCGTTACCCCGTAGATGGCAACTCCTACGAATCCTATGACCCGCACACTGCCTCCGTTATCAAAGACGTTTTCGTAGCCGGATGGTCTCGCCAGGCAAGTACCGGGTTGGTAGGTTACGCCCGCAAAGACGGCATTAGCGGAGCCAAAGCCGTCCTTCAGTACCTGCAAACCCTGCCTCCCGCCCCGGCAGCCGCAGACGATGCCGCCCTGCTTGCCCGCCTCCGCGCCCTGGGGAAACCCATCATCCATCAGGCGCACATCCGCAGCCTGGCAGAGTTGGAAGCCCAGGAGGCGCGTCATCGGGGGGTGGAAAGTTTCAAATTCAGCGCCAACGAGCAAATGTTGGAGAAAATCATGTCTATTGGTTAAACCAAAAAACGCCGGAGGCTCCCGGCGTTTTTTTATTCTCTCACTCTTTACAACAAACCCGGCTGCGCCTGGGCAGGGGAGGCGGGCGAGGCATCTGCCCCGGCTTTTTGCAAATCTGCCTGGGCAATGCGGGCAACCGCAACCACCGAATCGCCTTGCTGAGGGCGCATCATCCGCACCCCGCGCGTTACGCGGCTGGCTTCCCGCACCTGCTTCACCTTTAGGCGCAGCACAATGCCATTGGAAGAGATGAGAGTCAGGTCGTCTTCCGGTTGCACCACCCGCGCCGCCACAATGGAGCCAATTTCTGGCAGGGCTTTGCGGTCTATGGTGGCGTTTCCCTGGGTCGCCCGCCCTTTGGCGGTATATTCTTCCAACGGGGTTTGTTTACCAAAGCCCAGGCTGGTCACAACCAGCAAAGAGCCGCCTTCTTCCACAATTTCCATACTGGTCAGTTCGTCATCTTTGGTCAGCCGAATGCCCATCACGCCTGCGGCGCTGCGCCCCATGGTACGCACTTCGGTTTCGACAAAGCGCAGGGCTTGCCCATGCGCGGTGATGAGCAAAATGTCATCTTTGCCCGTCGTCAGACGCGCCCAGCCCAGGGCATCTCCCTCGTCCAAGGGCATCGCAATCAGCCCGGAGGGGCGCACCGCTGCAAACTCTTGCAGGTTCACCCGCTTAATCCGTCCCTGGCTGGTGGCAAGAACGCAATAACCGTGCGCGTTAAAGTTCGCCACCGAAAGAGCGGCGGTAATTTTCTCTCCGGGTTCCATGGAAAGCACGTTATAAATGGAAATTCCCTTGCCGGTTCGGTCCGCATCCGGGATTTGGTACACCTTTTCGCTGTACACCTTTCCTTTAGAAGAGAAGAACAGGACGGTGTGCAGAGTCTGCGCCGGGAACATAAACAAGACTTCGTCTTCCTCGCGGGTGGTGTGCCCCGTTACCCCACGCCCGCCCAACCCCTGAGACTTATAAGCGGTGGCGCTAGTGCGTTTGATGTAGCCCCGTCCCGTAAGGGTAATGAGAACGGCTTCATCCTGCACCAGGTCTTCTTCGCGCAATTCTTCTTTTGCGTCCCCGGCAATGCGGGTACGGCGCTCGTCCCCGAATCTTTCGGTTAGTTCCGCCAGGTCGGTTTGAATGATGGCGAGGATTTTGGCAGGGTTTGCCAGCAGGTCTTCCAGGTAGGCAATTTGTTCGCGCACCTGTTTGGCTTCTTCTTCAATCTTCCAGCGCTCCAGGGCTGCCAGGCGGCGCAACTGCATTTCCAAAATGGCATTGGCTTGCAGCTCGCTGAGGCGGAAGCGTGCCATGAGCGTTTGGCGGGCATCTTCCACATCCTGCGCCTGCCGGATGGTCTTAATCACCTCGTCCAGGTTGTTGAGGGCGATGAGCAAGCCTTCCAAAATGTGGGCGCGGGCGCGGGCTTTTTGCAGTTCAAATTGAGTGCGGCGGGTAAGGACATCCTGCCGGTGTTCGATGAAGAGTTGCAGAGAGCGCTTAAGGGTAAGGGTGCGGGGTTCGCCATCTACCAACGCCAAAATTTGCACGCCAAAGGTGGATTGCAGGGTGGTGTATTTGTAGAGTTGGTTGAGTACCTTTTTGGGCTGCGCCCCGCGCTTCAGTTCGATGACGATACTCATGCCGCGCTGGTCGCTTTCATCGCGCAGGTCAGAAATCATGTCTATTTTTTCTTCGCGTGCCAGTTCCGCAATCCGCTCGATGAGGGTGGATTTGTTAATCTGGTAGGGAATCTCGGTAATGACGATTTGGTGTCGTCCGTTTTTTTGCTCTTCAATGGCGGCTACGCCCCGCAGCACAATTCTGCCTTTGCCGGTGCTGTAAGCGTGCAGGATGCCCTCTTTGCCCACAATCATGCCCCCGGTAGGGAAGTCGGGTCCGGGAACGAATTCCATCAGTTTTTCCACTGGAATTTCGTCAATTTCATCGTAGTGAGCAATCATATATTGAATGGCGCTGGCAATTTCACGCAGGTTGTGGGGGGGAATGTTGGTCGCCATGCCGACTGCAATGCCGGAAGAGCCGTTGAGAAGCAGGTTGGGAAGGCGGGCGGGCAGTACCAGCGGTTCTTGCAGGCTGTCGTCAAAGTTGGGTCCAAAATTGACGGTGTTTTTTTCTATGTCTGCCAGCATCTCTTCCGCCATGCGGTTGAGGCGGGCTTCGGTATAACGCATGGCGGCGGGAGCATCCCCATCTATGGAGCCGAAGTTACCCTGCCCATCTACGAGCAGGTAGCGCATGGAGAAGTCTTGTGCCATTCTCGCCATAGATTCGTACACCGCCGCGTCACCGTGCGGGTGATATTTACCCAGCACCTCACCCACGATACGGGCCGATTTTTTGTAGGAGGTGTTGGCGCGGATGCCCATGTCGTGCATGGCGTATAGAATGCGGCGGTGAACCGGCTTTAGCCCGTCCCGTGCGTCTGGCAGGGCACGCGCCACGATGACGCTCATGGCGTAATCGAGGTAGGCATCCCGCATCTGCGAGTCGATGTCAACTTGTTGGATATTGCCGATTTCCATAACTTCCCTTTGTCAAAACTGCGCCAAACCTGGCGCAGTGAAATATTTATTCACAACCCGTCAATTATACCGCAAACGCTTGTCAAAGGTTCGGAAGGGTTGTATAATGTCGCCCTCTAACCCGAAGCAGGAAAATCGGGGCGTGGCTCAGCCCGGTAGAGCGCACGGTTCGGGTCCGTGAGGCCCCCGGTTCAAATCCGGGCGCCCCGACTATATACACAGGGAAACCCTGTAATCACACAATACGCCAGGGTTACCCTACCCTCGGCGTGTTGTGCTTAAAAGTTTCCGAGCCGCTGAACGAAACAGCGGCCCGGAGAAGGAAAAAATGTTATCAAGAGCGATTTTAACCGCCTATCTGATTTTTGTCAACTATAAAGATGCTTCTTTTTCTCGCTTTGTGTCGCGTTGGTTGGCTGTTGCAAAAAACGCAAAGCAACCCGATTTAATTATCGCTGGTGCGGTGGCTGTGTTTGGTTTAGGCGCTGCTCTGTTTTTCGAGACAGTACCGTTACCTTTTGGAATGATGGGAGAAGCGGCGTTTTTTTTGGGCATCGGAGGAGTTTCCATTCTCCTGAAGGCGGCGCAAAATTTAATTTTGCAACCGCTGTAGAAAATGCGGGTTCCCTACCCTCGGCGTATTGCGCTTAAGTGGTTTCTGATTCGCTCTGCTCAGCGACTCAGGCGAAAGAGTTACATGACCATTCTTGCCCTCCCAACCTACCTTCCCATCCCAGAAGCAGCCCGCAAGTACGGGCTGGACGAGGCGCGGATAGTGGCAGAAGTTGAGCATGGTAGAATTAAAGCCGCTATGATTGGTGATACCCTTGTAATTGCAGAAGACGATGCCCGGCAAGAAGCCAAGCCCCTCCGCAAAGAAGATTTGCCGGAGTATCAGAAGTTTTCTAACCTAGATGGAATTGGGATTGGGATTGGTGAAGCATCAGAGAAATACAACATTGGTTTTGCTACTGTTTTTAGATGGTTCAAGAAGGGTTTAATCTCTGAGATTGAACGTACCACGGTTCAAGGTGGAGAAAAAATCTTCTTAAATGAGCGCGATGTTGCATATTGCGTAGAAATCCACCGTAAAATTGGCGGGCAAGGACGTAAAATTTTTGATAAAAAAGGTATGCCAGTAAAACCTAAGACAGGTTCACTAGCATTGTAAAAAAGGCGACGCTATGTCGCCTTTTTTTTGCCCGAAGTAATACAAGTATTGACAACTTGGATTACTTATATTATATTACCGATACTTACTCAAACGGGGCAGCCGTGTGGACGGCGAAAGGCAACAGCGCTCATCCCCCGGTGCTGGCTTTTTGAACAGGTTCAACTCCTCCCTGCCCCGCTGAGAGCGGTGAAAGCGCCGCCCGAAACCTGTAACAACAACACCTAACGCAGAAAAACAGAATACGCCCCTCCCCTGCAAAAAAGGACACCCCTAAGCAGGCTTCTTAAATGTTGCTACTGGCTGGCAGAAGCCAAGTCCACGAAAGAAAAGTCATGAAATATCAAATCGCAATTGTTTTACTTGGTCTCGCCGCCGCCGGTCTCACCGTCATCATCGGGGAGACATTACGAAACATGACATACGGCTTTGTCCTCGCTTTTGTGGCATCCGCCCTGTTTTTCTTTTTCCTTGTTTGGTACTGGGAGCAAAAGCGACCCTAGATTGCAAGGCTTTCCCGTGCGTGGTTTCGCCCCTTACCCCACGGCGGGACGGTTTCGCAGGCGGGGCAGGACACAAACTTTATCGGTACTCCCCTGCCCCGCCCCAAAATACTCTCTCTCTTCCCTCGCCACCCTGCAACAAGAAACACCCGGCAGGATGGCGGCGGAGGCGGCAGAAGGCTCCTCTCCCGCTCATCAGCAAGCAGCCATCGGCATACAAGTACCCGCCCCCCTGTGGCGCAAGGGCGGAGAAAGACACTTTCACATGACAGCGCTCTTGAAAGACATCCAAACCGGCGCGTTGCCATGGGGTCAAATCCTCCCCTATCTATTCTGGCGGCTTTCCAAAATCTGCCAATGCCAGGCAGCCCCCCGCCGGGATGCTGGCAGACGGGGCAGGCACAACCATTACCTGTATCGCCGCCGCCCCGTCAGGCGCTAGGGATAGCGCTCTCCCTCCTCCCCGTGCCGCCCTGGGCAGCAGCAGACAGAGCGGCATCGGAGGCAGAAGCAGCCCGAACCATAAGAAAAGAGGAACCCATGACCATGAAAAATTGGCGACCAATGCTAGAGATTGCACTGAAAGACCTTTACCCCGGCGTAAAGGCGATATGGACAGCAGACAGCGAAAACCCCGTCCTGAGCGTCCCGGCAGCATACCGCCCCCGCCTTGAAGAAATTGCCAACCAGGTCTGCATCCTGTGGACTTCCTGGGGTGGCGAAATTAACGCCGTCCCCATTCTGGATGCAGACCTGGTAGCCAGGCACGACCGCCTGCGACTGTTGGCAGCGGACGTAATCAGCCTGCAGGGTGGAGAAGACTTCTCCTACGCCTTGCAAGCCCTGGAAGAGTTTCTGGAAAACTGAAATGAGCGAACCCTACACCTTCCCCGCCGGAACCCCCGGTCACATCCGCAACATTCTCGGCACCAGCGCCTACTTCCTTCTGCAAACGGTGGAAAAGCAATACACCCTGGAGCAGCTGCGCGAGGCACAAACCTTTGCCCAGGAAAGCCCCAACTTCAAGAACTCCCTGCTGTGGAACAAGACCAAAGCCAACAACCTGGCACGCATCATCCGCAAGCGCAGCAGGCTGGAGCAGTACCAGCGCGACCTGAAAAACCAGATGCGTTTTGGAGAATAAAGCCCGATGAACCTGTATGGCTCTCAGCCCTGGAACAAAGTAGAAGCACACGCCGCGCCAGAAAAGCGCCCCTGGGTAGTGATTCACGACCCAAGCGAAGCGCAAGACCTGATTAACCGCGCTTTTCGCACGGTGGACGTGGAAAAAGATACCCGTTGGTGCGAAGAGGGCGTGGTCATCTGGAACAGAAACAACGGCGAAGCCCGCGTCTTTCGGAGCGGTCGTTTTGTCGCCTACTCCCTGAGGGATGGCAAATAACCATGTGGAAACTCCTGCAAGGCGATAACCGCAGCCTCCTCCCCACCCTGCCAGACGGCTCGGTGCAGTGCGTTGTGACCTCCCCACCCTACTACGGACTGCGCGACTATGGGGTAAGCGGGCAAATCGGTCTGGAAGCCAGCCCCGAAGAATACGTGGATAACCTGGTGCAGATATTTCGGCAGGTGCGCCGGGTCCTGGCTGAAGACGGCACCCTCTGGCTCAATCTGGGCGATTCGTACTGGGGTGGCAAAGGCAAAAGCGGCTACGAACTGCCCGCCGAAGCGGAAGAGCGCCGGGCAGCCGGGCAAACCTTGCAAGCGGCGCACATGGTACCGGGCATCCGTGACATGCGCCCCACCGATGGCAAACATGCCAGCATCAAACCCAAAGACCTGGTAGGCATTCCCTGGATGGTCGCCTTCGCTCTGCGTGCGGATGGTTGGTACCTTCGCCAGGATTTGATATGGGACAAGCCCAACCCCATGCCCGAATCGGTGAAAGACCGCTGCACCAAATCGCATGAGTACATCTTCCTGCTCACCAAAAGCCGCCGGTACTACTACGACCTGCAAGCCATTCTGGAACCGGCGCACTACGACGGCAGGCAACAAACAAAGATGAAGGGCAGCGAAAAATACCAGAACGGATTCGCACCCACCCAGGGCAACAGCCTTCAGACGGTTCACACCCAGGGGCATGAACGCTGGACCTATCGCCTGGGCGGGCGCACCGAGCGGAAGATGGAAGGCACCGGATACGGCGGCGATGGCAAAGGGCTGCATGGACACAGCGGCTACTATGACGGCAACGGCAACCCCCGCTTCCACCAATTCCCGGATGGCGCTCCGGCGCGAAACAAGCGCAGCGTTTGGCGGGTCGCCACCAAGCCCTACCCCGAAGCCCACTTTGCCACTTACCCCCCTGCCCTCATCGAACCCTGCATCCTGGCAGGCTCCCGCGAAGGGGATGTGGTTCTGGACCCCTTCAACGGCTCAGGCACCACCGGCGAAGTGGCTCTGCGTAACAAGCGCGGCTACATCGGGATGGAAATCAACCCCGACTACATCCAACTCAGCCGCAAACGACTGCTCCAACAGGAAGGAGGCGAAGCGTCTCAGACGACATCCCTTTCCCCCACTTAAGCGCAATGCCCACCTCGCAACAGGTGGGCATCACAAAAGGCGGTTTTTTTCAGCAACCGCCTCCATTCTACCACTTACCGATTGGAGTTTCTATGTCTGCACTAACAAAAAGTTTGCCCTTATCCCAGAGTGATGAACACGACGCGGCTGCTGCTCCTGCCCGCCTTATCCGCCGCCCCATCGTCCACTTTGACCCGGATTCTCACGAAGCCTGGCAGGAATACATGCGCACTCACCCACACCGCACCGAAGCCAATCCTGCTCTCGCCGAAGCCAATGTTGACAATGGTTCGCCTGTTAACGGCGCGGGCATCCTGTTCATCGTCATCCCGGTTATCGCTGGCGTAGCCTATCTCATTGTTTACGGCGGCGATGCGCTGTTGACATTCCTGTTCGGAGGCTAAAAGATGAACCACCCCAGCCTTGTCCCGCCCTTTCAATCGTCGGAATTTGCTGCCCCGCGCCGCACCCTGAACCTGCGCCTTCTGGGATGGTATGTAGCCTGGTTGCTGCTGGCTGCCCTGATTGCCAGCCTGGACCTCCCCCTGCTCTTCCGCATCGCCATCCCGCTGCTCATCGCTCCCGCCGCCACCCTGTGGTTCAAGTCTCGTCTCTCCCCCCGCCCTCGCCGATAGGAGTTTTCAAAAATGACCCCCCTCCCCTCCCATCTACCCCCCTTTTTTCTCCTCCTCTCCCTGCCATCTCTT
>DYNS01000370.1 GCA_020720965.1 Anaerolinea sp.
AGGTGGGCAGGTCGCGGGCGGGCGTAGCGTCGATGGCAATTGCCAGGTCTGGCTGAAAGTGATGCGCCGCGACCTTTGCCCCTCGCAAACCAATCTCTTCCTGCACCGAGAAGGACAGGCACAGTTCCAGGTGACTGGGGGCGTTCTTCAGCAGTTCCAGCAGGGTCACGCAGCCGATGCGGTTGTCTATGGCTTTGGCAAAAAGTCCATCTCCGTTTTGCATAAAACGGGTGGCAAAGGTGGCGCGCTCGCCAATTTTGGCTTTGCCGCCGGGTCCAATATCAATCCGCAAAGAATCCAGCGGAATTTTGCGCTGCCTTTCTTCCGCAGTGGTGAGGTGGATGGGGCGGGCGCCAATGACCCCCGGCGTTTTGTTTTTGCCGACCAAAACTTGTTTGCCGGGCAGCTGACGGACGTCTATGCCGCCCACCGTCTCGAAGCGATAAAGACCATCGCCGTCTTCGGCGACCAGCATAAAGCCGACTTCGTCCATGTGACAATCCAGCATCACGCGCAGGGTGGGGTTTGCGCCCCGCCGAGTGACGAGGACATTCCCCAGGGCATCTACCTTTACTTCATCGGCGAGGGGTTTCACTTCTTCCAAAATCATTTGGCGCACTTCGCCCTCATCGCCGGAGACGGCGCTGGCGTTGCACAGTTTTTCTAACAGGGTGAGTTGGGTTTCGGTGATGTTCATTGATTAGGCATCCCAGACGATTTTTTCAACAAATTCTACATCCAACCCGGCAATAAACTCTGCCAGCAGCCGCCCAGCGCGCTCGATGTCTTTGAGGGCGACCATCTCAACCGGGGTGTGCATATAGCGCAGCGGAATTCCGATGACCATGGTGGGAATGCCCTCGGCGGCAACTTGCATGGCGTAGGCATCCGTGCCAGAGTGGCGCGGGGTGACTTCGGTCTGGTAGGGGATTTCCAGCCTTTCGGCGGTGGCTTTGAGGGCGTTGTGAATTGCCGGGTGCATGTTGGGTCCCATTGCCAGGGTGGGTCCTTTTTCCAGCGGGAAGGTTTGCCAATCGCTTGCGCCGGGTCCTTTGGCAAAGGTCACATCTACGGCGATGGCAATCTGTGGGTGCAAACCAAAGGCGGAGGTCTTTGCCCCGCCCAGGGTTTCTTCTTCTTGGGCGGTGGCAACTGCCCAAACATCCCAGGCATGTTTGCGGCTGTGGAGGTGTTCCAGCGCCTGTGTCAGGGCTTCCACCGAGACGCGATTATCCAGGCTGTGACCGCTCACCACGTCCCCGGCGAGGACTCCCGGCGCGGTGGCGAAGGAGACCAAATCTCCCACCCGCACCTGGGCGCGGGCTTCTTCGGGCAGCAGGGCGGCATCTACAAACAGGTCTTTGAGGGGGATAACGCCCTCGTCCACGCCGGAGGGCAGGCTGTGCGCCGGAGGGATGACGACCACGCCGGGCAGGTCTTTCACCCCGTGTACGGTGACGGGCGTTCCGGGCAGAATCCGCGCATCAATGCCGCCGACCTGGGTGACGCGCAGAAATCCATCTACTATGGCTGTCACCATCAGACCGATGGCATCCATGTGGGTGGCGATGAGGATGGAGGGGCGGTTTTCGCCGGGGGCGGAGCCGCGTTTGAGCGCCTGCACAGACCCCAGGCGGCTGAGGGTAATCTCATCTGCGAGGGGTTGCCAGCGTTCTTCTATCAGCCGGGCGGCGGGGGCTTCGTAGCCCGATAGCCCGGAGGCGCTGAGGAGGGATTGGAGGAAGGGGGATAATTCTGGCATGGCTCAGGGGGTGGGTGAAAGTTCGGCGGTGGGGGAGGGGAGGGCTGTTTCTGGCAGGGGTGTTTCGGTTGCCGGAAGGCTACTTGGAGTTGCGGTGGGCGGGACGGGGCTTGCCGTTGCGCTGGGCGGAATGGGCGTGGCGGTGGGGGTGCTGGAGGGCGTTACCGGGGTAACGGTGGGCGTAAAGGTGAGGGTCGGCGGTAAAAACGGGGTCACGCTTGGCGTAAGGCTAAGGGTGGGAGAGGGCGTAATGCTTGGGGTGGTCGTAAGCGTATGGGTGGGAGTCGCGCTCAGAAAATTCGGGGTGGCGCTGGGTCCGATGGGCGTAAGCGAGGGGATGACCAACGGCGTTACGCTGCCGGTGGGGACGGCGCTGGGGGTGGGAGTCGGCGTGGAGGTTCCCAGGTTAAACTGCAAAACCACCCATCCCAAACAATAACAGGGGATGGTGGAAAGGATGATGGCAATGAGACTTGCCCGGCGGCGGTTTCTGTTTTCGTGGGAGGATAGCATTTTTCTATGATAACAGAAGTAACGAAGGCGGGCAAGCGATGGGGTAAAATGCTCTCCATGATTCCCGTACACCTTAAACTCTCCGGTTTTCTCTCCTATCGCCAGCCTGTAGAGGTAGATTTCACCTCCTTCGACCTCGCCTGTATCTCCGGGCATAATGGCGCGGGCAAGTCCTCGTTGTTGGATGCCATCACCTGGGCGCTCTTCGGTGAAGCCCGCAAGCGGGGCGAGGAAATTCTTAACGCGGTGAGCGAACAGGCGGAAATCATTTTTACTTTTGCCTACGAAACCGATACCTATCGCATCCGCCGCAGCCTTAGCCGGGGCAAAAGCGCCGTGCTGGAACTTCAGATTTTGGATGAAAGCCGCTGGAGACCCCTTACCGAAGCCACCTCCCGCGCAACCCAGGCAAAGATAGAGGCTATTTTGCGGCTGGATTACGACACTTTCATCAACGCATCCTTTTTTTTGCAAGGCAAGGCAGACCAGTTTACCCAGCAAAAACCCTCCGAGCGCAAACGCATCCTTGCCAGCATTTTGGGGCTGGAAGTGTGGGAAACCTACAAAATCCGTGCCGCCGAGCGCCGCAAAGCGTTGGAAGACGACCTTCGCACGGTGGAAGGGCGATTGGCGGAGATAAACGAAGAACTCTC
>DYNS01000057.1 GCA_020720965.1 Anaerolinea sp.
CCCCACCCAAACGGTCACTCCTGCCCCTCAATTTCGGCGGGTTCTCCTCCTCAGCATAGATGGCTTACGCCCGGATTCTATCCCCCTCGCGCCCATGCCCAACCTGCTGACTCTCATGCAAAGCGGAGCCTACTCCGTCAATGCTCGCACTACCTTCCCCAGCGCCACCCTGCCCTCTCACGCCTCCATGTTGACGGGTCTTTGCCCCCAAAAACATGCCGTCACCTGGAACGACTACCTGCCCGAATACGGCTACGCCCAGGGGACAGACCTCTTCGACCTGGCGCACGCCGCCGGGCTAAAAACCGCCATGGTCGTAGGTAAAAAGAAGCTCATCCAAATCACCGAACCCCCCAGCCTGGATTACTTCCTCTTCGTCAATGACCGTGACCTTATCCTGGCGCAGCGCCTCAGCGTAGAAGCCCCCATCGATTTCAACCTTCTCTTTGTTCACTTCGCCCTAACCGACATGATGGGGCACGAATACGGCTGGAACTCCCCCAACCAACTCAGCGTCATCCGCCGCGCCGATGAAGCCCTGGGGCTGACCCTTGCCTGGCTGGAGGCAAACGCTCTCCGCCAGGAAACCCTGCTCCTCATCACCTCCGACCATGGCGGGCACGAGTTTACTCACGGCTCCAGTGACCCGCAAGACATGACCATCCCCTGGGTACTCTCTGGCGCGGGCGTGCGCCCCGGTTTGCTCAACACCCCCATCCAAACCACCGACACCGCCGCCACCCTTGCCTGGGCGCTGCGCCTGCCCCTCCCGCCGGAATGGGACGGCATCCCCATTTTGGAAGCCTTTGGGCAGCCCCAACCCCTGCGCCTGCAACCTTTCTGCGAAGACCGTTAAAAAGGAATCCCCATGCAACAAGTTTTCACCCTTCAGGAACTATGGCAAGCCCTCGCCGCCCTGCCTGCCCCGCTGGGGCTTGTGCCAACCATGGGCTACCTGCACCTTGGGCATCTTTCTCTGGTGCAACGCGCCCGCCAGGAATGCGCCAGCGTAGCGGTGAGCATTTTTGTCAACCCCACCCAGTTTGGCGCAAACGAAGACCTCAGCAAGTATCCACGCAACCTGCAAAGGGACCTGCAAATGCTGAAGGAAACCGGCGCTCACCTGGTCTGGACTCCCTCCCCCGAAGAACTCTACCCCGCCGGATACCAAACCTGGGTGACGGTGGAAGAAATCTCCCGCCCGTTGGAAGGAGCCATGCGCCCCGGACACTTTCGCGGGGTTGCCACCGTTGTCGCCAAGCTGTTCAACGCCACCCGCCCCGCCCGCGCCTACTTTGGGCAAAAAGACGCGCAGCAGGTTGCCGTTCTGCGTCAGATGACCCGCGACCTGAGTTACCCCACCGAAATTATCATCTGCCCCACCCTGCGCGAGGCGGATGGGCTTGCCATGTCTAGCCGCAATGTTTACCTTACCCCCGCGCAACGCGCCGCCGCCCCGGTTTTATACCGCGCCCTGCAAGCCGCCGCCCTCGCTCACCAAAACGGTGAGCGCCGCGCCGAAGCCCTGCGCGAGCAAGTTCGCGCCGCTCTCCGCGCCGAACCACAGGTGCGCCTGCAATACGTCTCCTGCGCGGATTACGACACCCTGCAGGAATTGGAAACGGTGCAAGGCAAAGCCCTGCTCTCTCTCGCTGCCTACGCGGGGGAAACCCGTCTTATCGATAATTTCGTTCTGGGTGACTGAATCAAAAAGGGCTGTTCCCGATAGGAACAGCCCTTTTTGATGGTGTTTTCCCTTTATGGTGTGCAGCCGGGGATGAGATTGAAGGTAATATCGCACCACAGGTAGTTGGCATCTATGTACCAGAGCGCTCCGGCGCAGCAGCAAATGGCGGTAAACAGAACAACTCCGCCCACAATGAGAGGTAAATTAGATTTTTTGGGTGCAGCCGGGGGAACCGGTGATGTATGCAGAGGGGCGGCGGCAGGGCTGGCAGGGATTTGCCCGGCATAGGCGGGGGCGGCTGCCTGGGGCACGGGGGCAGGCTGAGGCTTGGGTTGGGAGGGCGGGGGCGCAACCTGAGTCGCTTTGCTGGGGGAAAGCAGGGTGGCGTTGGGGTCCACAATGGCGATAACTTCAAACAGCAGGTTAATCTGTTCCCCCAATGAAATGACCTCGCCGGATTGTAAAATGTGCTGCCCGGTGAGGCGCTGACCATTGACAAAGGTTCCATTGGTGGAGCCGAGGTCGGTAAGGACGTATTTGCCGCCCTGAAACACAAACTGACAATGTTTGCGCGAGACTTCCGCATCATTGATGATGATGAGGTTGCCCGTCTCGCGTCCGATGGTGAGAACTTCGCCTTCCAGGGGGAAGGTTTTGCCGGGGGTTGGTCCCGCGTGCATCACGAGTTGATATTGCGCTGCCATTCAGCCTCCAAAAATTTGCGGTTCAAGTTCGCTCACAAGTGTAATGAGTTTGGCGGGAAATGTCAAATAAGCCAAATTTCCCAGGTTACTCGCCAAAGACCCGCCGGAAGAGGTCGGATTCGAGCAGGTTGTGCGGGTCGGTGCGGCGTTTAAGGGCTTTGAATCGCTCTACTGTTTCTGCGCCCAAAAAGCGCAGGGCGGTTTGGGGGCTGGTTTCGCTGTTTTTGGCAAAGTAGAAGCGCCCTCCGGCGGCAAGGACGATTTCGTCAAAGTGTTGCAGCATCTCGCGCAGGGCGCTGCGGTTGCCCGCGCTAATTTTGAAGTCTAATGCCAGAGAAAAGCCATCCAGGGCATGGGAAAGCAGGAATTTATCGGGGCGGTGTCGCTTGGTCACGCCGAGATAGGAGGGCATTCCGCGCCGATTGGAGGTGGCAAGGATTTCGCGCCAGGCATCTTCGGCGGTTTCTTTGGGCAAGAAAGACTGGTATTGGATGAGTCCCTGCTTGCCGTAGGCTTTTTCCCAGTTCGGCACATAATCCAACAAAAAGTGAAAAGCGGCGTGGGGTTGGCGGTAATGCCCTTCGCGCAGGCTGGCAACGTATTTGGCGGTGTTCACCAGCCAAACGCCGGGGTTTATCATAAACGGCGCCATAAAATAATGAATGCTGGATTTTGGGAAAACGCCAAACATGGTGGCGGGCAGAGTCTGATACTGCACCTGCATCGTTTTCCTGGGTTCGGGGTCTTCGCCCTCGTGAATGTAGCGGGCGGTGTGCAGCTGCCCGCGCCCCAAGCCTTTGCCGGTGGCGGTGGAATCCAGCCAGCCGACTGTGTAGTCATTTTCTGGGGCGGTTTGCAAAATGGCTTGCAAATGTGCAGAAAGGTTCGGCACGGCAAAGGCGTGGACGTTGAGCAGCCCGGAGTGCATCTTCTTCATTTGCAGGGTGATGGAGGTAAAGACCCCCAACATGCCCATGCCAGAAATCATGCTGTAAAACAGGTCGCCGTTTTTGGTGGGGGAGCAGGTAATTTCTGCTCCGGTGGGCAGGGTGGCGGTAAATTGAAGGACATGCTCACCGATAGTCCCCATTTTGTAGTTGTTCTTGCCGTGAATATTCATCCCCAGGCAGCCGCCCAGGGTGGTGTACATGGTTCCAGAAACAACGGGGGGCCACCAGCCATCCGGTAAGATGTGCTGCCAGAGTTTTTGCAGGGTAACGCCCGGCTCGGCGGTGATGACCCCGGTTTCCGGGTTCCAAGCCAGGATGCGGTTCATCCCTTGCAGGTCCATCACGATGCCGCCGCTGTTGAGGGCGGCATCGTTGTAGGAGCGACCTGCGCCGCGCAGGGTGATGGAGAGTCCATTTTTGCGGGCAAACTGAAAAATCTCGCCAATTTGCTCCGGCGCAGACGGTTGATACAGGTAAGCGGCTGCTTGCAGGGAGTGACCGAAATTTCCGAGGTTGGTCAATTTTTCGTAGGGGAGGGAGGGGGTTGTCATGGTTAGAAGTTGAGCTTTCTAAAAATAAAGGAAGGAATGTGCCGGATGATGAGCATGAGCAGCGCCCACTGCCCCGGAACATATACCGTTTGTTTGCGGTTTTTTATCGCCTGCCAAATGCCCTCTGCGGCTTGGTCTGGGGTGATGAGCCAGAAGGTTTTTTTGGCTCCGGCAGCGCTGAGAATATCCGTCTTTACAAAGCCGGGCTTGATGGTTATCACGTTCACGCCCCGCCGGGTGAGTCGGTTGCGAAGCGCCTCCAAATAGGTGCTGAGGGCGGCTTTGGATGTGTTATACGCGGGCGCTCCCACCCGCCCCCGGTCTCCGGCGACTGAGGAGATGCCCACAATCTGCCCTGTCCCCAGGTGATGAAACATGGCGGCGACCGGGTTCAGCCACGCCATTGCCCCCAGGGTATTGGTTTCCAGCATTTCGCGGTCTTTGGCAAAATCGAACTCATCCAACTTTACCTGACGTTGAATGCCGCTGTTGTAGATGAACAAATCCAGCCCGCCCAGGTCGGTGAGGATGCGTTGTAACAGAGCCGGAATTTTCTCCAGTGCGGTCACGTCATGTTCGTAAGGCAGGGCGCGGGTTTCACCAGCGGCTGCGTTAATGTCGGCGCAAAGGTTGTTCAATAAATCGCTGCGCCTTGCCAGGGCTGCCACAAGGTAGCCCTCCTGTGCCAATTTTTGGGTCAACGCCGCGCCAATTCCGCTGCTCGCGCCGACCACAATGGCACGGCGGCGAGGTTGCAAGGGGGTTGCGGGGGGCGTTTTGAGTATGGACATGGGAATGCCTCCAATTTCATGGGTAAGCCGTAATTTTAACGGTCTAAATTTTAGCATACTCTTGTGACGCTTTTCACGTAGCACCCTGCCTCCCGTTGTATAATTCCCCCACACTTACCCCAAAGGAAACTATGGACAAAGCCCAACAAGACCTGATGCAAGCCGCCCGTAAACAACTGCGCGGTGCACGCTACACCGTTGCACAGCGCGAACAAATCCTCCGCACCCTGGATTTGCTCCTGACCGTTGCCCGTGCAGAAGAAAAAACCGAAGAAAACGCCCGCTCCGCCTCGCAAATTCTCGCAAATGTCACCCGTCACCATAACCTGCTTGCCATCATCCAACAACAAGCCGATGAACTGGATGCCCTCAAGCGCATCAGCGTAAACCTCACCTCCAGCCTCGTCCTGCAAGCCGTACTGGAAAGAGTCGTCACCGAAGCCATGCACCTGGTGCAGGATGCCCGCGAAGCCCACATCTTTCTCTTTCAGGAGGGCGCTCTCCGCTTCGGCGCCTCCCTCGATTCCGAAGGCAACCGCAACATCCTCTCCGCCCCGCCCCGCGCCAATGGGCTGACCTACACCGTTGCCCGCAACAAGAAAACCATCATTATTGACGACCTGCGTGGCAACCCCCTCTTTGATGGCTCCCACGCCGAGTTATACGGCTCCATCCTCGGTATCCCTCTGATGATGGACGATGTCGTCATTGGCGTAATGAACATGCTGCGCTGGTCGGTGGGCGGCTTTACCCCGCCAGAAATGCGCTTGCTGGAACTGCTGGCAGACCATGCTTCCATTGCCATCATCAACGCCCGCCTGCACCAGCAAGTTGCCAACCAGGCGCTACGCGATTCTCTCACCACCCTGCCCAACCGCCGCGCTCTGGATACCCGCCTGGAAGCCGAGGTGCAGCAATCTGCCCGAACCGGCTTGCCCTTCTCCCTCCTGATGATGGACCTGGACGGCTTCAAAGCCATCAACGACACCTACGGACACCCGGTCGGCGACACCCTCCTTGCCCAGTTTGCCCAACACCTCAACCAGTTCAAACGCAGCGCGGACTTCCTCGCCCGTTACGGCGGCGATGAAATGACCATGCTTCTGCCAGAAACAGACCCCGCCGGAGCCAGGCAAGTGACCGAGCGTCTAAAAGCCCACATGCAGACCTTTGTCTTTCGCCTGCCGGACGGAAAAGACCCCCGCCTGGGGCTTTCCGGCGGCGTTGCCACCTACCCCTTCGACTCGCTCACCGCCTCCGGCATCCTCCGCGCTGCAGACGAAGCCCTCTACCACGCCAAAAAACACGCCCGGGGAGGTTTTACCGAAGCCAGCGCCCTGCCTCTGCCCCACGCCCCATGAACCCCGAAACCGCCCGCCTGCTTATCGAACTCAATCGCCGCTTTTATCACCAATTCGGTGCGGAATTTTCTGCCACCCGGCAGCGCATTCAGCCCGGCGTGCGCTCTTTGCTCACATCCCACATTCAGCCCCACGATTCGATTTTAGACCTCGGCTGCGGTAACGGAGAATTTGCCCGTATCCTTGCCCAAACCCCTTTTGCGGGCGCTTACTGCGGGCTGGATTTTAGCCTGCCCCTGCTGGCAGATGCCGACCCTCAGCCCCAACGCTTCCCTGTTCAATTCCGCGCCCAAGACCTTACCCAACCTTTCTGGGGCGTTTCTCCCGGCTTCAGCCTTGTTACCGCTTTTGCGGTTCTTCATCACATTCCCTCTCACCCTCTGCGCCTTCAATTTGTGCGCCAGGCGCTTGCCCTGCTCGCCCCTGGCGGCAAATTCATCCTCTCCAACTGGCAATTTCTCAACAGCCCTCGCCTGCGCTCCCGCCTTCAGCCCTGGCAAAAGGCGAACTTGCAGCCTTCGGACGTGGACGAGGGCGACTATCTCCTCGACTGGCGCCGGGGCGGAGAAGGATTGCGTTATGCCCATCACTTTTCCAGCCTGGAACTTGCCCAACTCGCCGCCGAGGCAGGTTTCCGGGTGGAGGAGTCCTTTCTTTCGGATGGCGAGGGAGGCAACCTGGGCTTGTATCAGGTTTGGCGGGCGGCAGAATCTCATCCCGGAGACATCCCATGAAGCGTTTTTGGCAATGGTTTTTGCAAACCGGCTGGGCTTTCTTTGTCTTTGCCGCTTTTTTGCCGGTCTACGCCTTTGTTGCCCAACAAAACGAAAGCCGGGTGGATTATTTGAACAACGGCTTTTTTACCTTTTGGCTCGGCGGGCAAATGCCCTGGACCCCTGCCCACCCCTACAGCAGCGCAGATTGGGTGGGCGGGCATCACCAAAACGGCGCAACCTGGATTCCCAACCAAATTTTCCCCTACCCTTTACCCCTTAGCTTGCTCACCGCCCCGCTTGGGCTGCTTCCCATCGCCTCCGCCTACCTGTTATGGGATTTTCTCGCCCAGGCGCTGATGGCGCTATGTATTTTTTGGCTGGTTTTTCATTACTGGCAGGAGCAAAACCAAAGACGTTTTGTCATTGTCGTTTTGCTGGCAGCCCTGCTTAACGGCAACATCTTTTTGGGGCTGATGACCGGCACAGTCGCCGCCCTTTTTTTACTCTTCCTCACTCTGTCGCTCTACTTTTTAGAAACAAACCGCCCCTGGGCGGCGGGCATTGCGCTTGCCATGCTCGCCCTCAAGCCGCCTTTGCTCACGGTCGTCTTTTTGCTGGGCTTCTGGTTTCTGCTGCGCCGTCAGGGGCGCGTTTTGGGCGGTGTGGCGCTGGGCGGCGGGCTATTGCTGGCAGTAGGCTGGCTGCAAGACCCGCAATGGGTGCAAAAATTTTTGGGAGCGGGGCAAAACTTGCTCTCTTTGCGAATAGGAAACCAGCCGACCCTCCTCAGTTACACCCGCCTCTTCTGCGCCGGGGAGATGACCTGCGCCTGGGGGCTGTACGCCGCCCTGGCGCTTGCCCTCTCTGCCCTATACGCCGCGCTGGTGTGGCAAAAACGAGAAAGCCTAACCCCTCTGACAGTTTTTAGCGCCGCCCTGCCCCTGGGCGTTTTGTTGCCCCCCTACCTCTGGTCTTACGACTACGCCATTCTGCTCATTCCCATCGTTTTCATTGGCTTAGACCTGGTGCGCCGCCGCAAAACCTACCTCTTCTCGGTTCTTTTTTTGCTGGTCCTGGATTTTCTCTCCCTCCTCAGCCTTACTCTTTTCTGGCTCAACCCGGAAAGCGCCGCCCTCACCATTCAGCGGGATATGTGGAGTATCGGCGTAGCCGCCCTCATTCTCATCGTCTCCTGGGGGCTTGTTTTTCGCCCAGTGCAAGTTGTGGAAAAATAACCCGCGATTAAAAACAATTCCCCAGCGAGGCGCGCAAATAAGAAACGATTGGTTATTTTGGGTGGCATATTTTTAATGAATAGAACGTGCAAAAGGGGAGGGCTACGCATTGGTTATAAAATTGCCGCCAAACGTGAATCCTTTCTACCCTTTACATGCCGGGGGATTGTTGTATTATTCACACAGTTGGCGTTTTTCCGGATTCACGCACCGGGGGAACGCTGATAATATTTAACTTCAGAAAGGATGTTTTATGCAGAATGTACGAACAACCAAGCTCGTATCTGTCGCCTAGAATTCAGGCTCGCCCGAAAGCCACTGGCAGTGGAAACGGTATTTTTGCCATGCAGCCGCTTAAAAAAGGAGAACTCCTTGCCGTTTTCGGGGGTGTCGTGTACGAATGGGACACCTTCATTCACCTTCCTGAGATAGAGCGCACCTTGTGTATTCAGGTGGAAGAGAATCACTTTCTCGTCCCGCGCCCCATCGGGAATGGCGATTATGTCAATCATAGTTGTAATCCGAATGCCGGGCTTTCGGGGCAGATTGCGCTTGTTGCAATGCGAGATATTCAACCCGGCGAAGAAATTTGTTTCGACTACGCGATGAGCGATACCCGCCCGTATGACGAGTTTGAATGCGGCTGTGGCGCACATAACTGCCGCAGGCACGTCACCGGGTCGGATTGGCAGTTGCCGGAATTGCAACGCCGCTACGCTGGCTATTTTGCGCCACACGTCCAGCGCCGAATCGACGCTCAACGCGCCGCTGACCGCGCCGCCCGCCGCCTTAAGAAGTACCCGTTTGTGGGCGCGCCCGCTGTGCATAAAACACTTTACGAATAAGTTTCCCCTTGTTAGAAAACACCCCCCGTCTGCAAACCTGGCGGGGGGTGTTTGTTTTAGACGCTTACGCGGTTGGGGTCGGCGATGTATTGCCACCAGTTGTTGGCAATGCCATTGGTGCGCCCCCCGGCTTTGGGCAGGTGCTTAAACCACCATTTGTGATGTTCCCGAATGTCGCCATTGCCCCATTCCGTGCAGTTGACCTGGCGAGGGGTGCGGGCGGCGCTGGGGTAGTTGTACCAACTGTTGCAGTAACTGTTTACGAGGCGGGTGTTGCCCCAGTCATAGTCTTTATCGCTGTTGGGGGCAAAGTGAATGTTGCCGCACTCTGCCTGCCCGGCGTGCGATTTGTCGTAACGGATGAACTTTCGCCACAGGTTGTTTTGGGTGGAAGTGCGGGCATAGACTTTTTCCATGGTAAATTCGGCGCGGTGCCCCATTGCCTCCAGCATTTCGCCAATGCCGCGCTCCAGCGAGAAGCCCATGACGACAAAGCGGCGCGGGCAGTGTGCGGTGTTGGCGAGTGGCTCCGAGTTGCAGAAGAAGGCTCCCTTGCCGCCCATGGTCGATTCGTAGAACCCGGCGTAAGGGAAGCCAAAGACCCATACTTCGTCAATTTCGTTGGCTGCCACTTTTTCCACAATTTTGTGGCGACGCAGGAATTCCTGGTAATCCAGGGTGTCTGGTTCGTGTGGGGCGGAGGCGCGGCGCAGGACATCTACATAACTGACAGTGTTGTAGCGGAAGCCATCTGCCTTGAGGGGGAATTCTTCCACCATTTCGCGGCGCACAATCTGGTAGCGTATCAGCCCGCCACTGCATTCCAGCATGTCGTTGATGAATTGGTTGGTGTAGTCTTCGTGTCTGCCCCAGTTCATGTACTGGCTCAGGCGTTTTCCGCTTTCTGCGTCCATGACCGGGTCGTAGATGATGACCATGACGCGGGGGCTGAGGCTGGCAACCGGTTCCGGTGCGGTGACGTTTGCCGGTTGGGGGGGTGTCGGTTGGGTGGCGGGTTTGATGCCAAAGAGACGCTTAAGGAATTCCATCTTTTTACCTTTTGGTTTAAGGGACGTTGATGGCGAAGTATAACTGCCCATCCGCAAAGACGAAGAGCGATTTGTTGGGGCTGAACGCCATGGCGCTGAGGGGGGCATTGGCGGGGAGGGGGTTTTTCTCGCCGGGCAGGGCGTGGATTTGCTTTTGCAATTCCAACGCCTGGGCGCTGAAGCGGTAGATGGATTGGGTGAATGGCTCCAGCAGGGCAACCGAGGGGTCTGGCGGGGTGGTGAAGGTGATTTGGGAGAAGGCTCCGTCTGTAATTTTGCTGCCGCTGGGGTAGCCGGGGCGGGTATCTGTCAGTTGGGCGGGGTCGTTGCAGCGGGTGGGCGAAGCCAGGATGCGGCTGAGGGTGCAGGTTGTCAGGTGTCCATCGGTGTAGAGCAGGTAGAGGTCATCGCCATTGACGGCAATATCTATGGCGCTTTCCATCTGCGCCGGAACTTGAGACTCGAAGAAGAAGAAGGGCTTGTTGGCAAAGTTGACCGAGAAATCGCCAAAATAGACCCATACGGCGCGGGAGGTGGCATCTAGCAGGTAGAGGTTGTTGGCGTCGTAGGCAATGGCGGTAATGGCGCTCCAGCCTGCTTCGGGGCGTTGCAAAAACCCGGCGCGGGGGGCTTCTCCGGGGGCGCAGTATAGCAGGTTGCCAGAAAGGTCTATGCCTACCAGGGTTGCGCCGGAGGGGTTGCTGCGCGGCAGGGCAAAGATGTCCAGGAGCGCCCCCACCTGAATCCCGTCATAGGTTCCGGGTTGGCAGGCAAAGCTGCTATCCAGGTCGTAGGCGCGTCCGTTAAAGACTCCGCGCATCACCGCCCCGCGTGAGGCATCCAACAGGTAGATGTCTGTATCCGAGGCTGCCATGCGGGTAATGTTTACGGAGGAACTCAGCGGGGCGGCAAAGGCGGGCTTAAAATCTACCCTTGTCACTTTATCCAGTCCGTCCAGCGCGTTTTGGGCTTCCTGTTGCAGGGAGAGCGCTTCGGGGGTGTCTTTGTGCTGTCGGGCTTCTTCCAGCCGGTTTAAGACGGTTTGCCACTTGGTGCGGGTTCGCAGCGGGTCGGCTTCGTTAATGGCTTGGTTGCGGGCTTCCACTGCCTGGTTGTAATATGCCAGGTATTGCTCTGGCTGCCCCCAGTAGTTGTACACGGTTACGCCAATGGTCAGCATCAGCAGGGGGACGAGCGCCGCAAAAAAAGCCCGCCAGGAGCGGCTAAGAAACGCCGAAGGCTCGCCGGTTTCTTCTTCTGGCAGCAGGCGCGGGATGAAATGCCCCAGCGCGGTGGTGAGGGTTTGCCAGGCGAGGCGGCTACGGTGCAGGGAAACTGCCAAAAGGCGGGCAGCGGAGCGGGTGGTGTTTTGCCACTTCTCTTTGTCCTCTGTGGAAAGGGAGGGGATTTGCGGCGAGGAAGATTTTTGCCGCTGCCGGGGCGGGGGAGGCGCGGCA
>DYNS01000371.1 GCA_020720965.1 Anaerolinea sp.
GGCAAGCGGCGGCGCTCTCATCATCGCCAGCAAACCGCCGCCCCTCACCAACCTGGGAGAATCGCCAGACCTGTTAGCCTCCCTCGCGGCAGAATGGGGCGTGGAATTGCAAAACAACCTCATCATAGACCCCAACGCCAACCCCGCCTCCATCGCCTTCTCGGACGCGCTTGCCTACGGCAGACACCCCGTCACCACCAACCTGATGGGCTACACCGCCGCATTCCCCACCGCCCGCTCCCTCCTCCTCACCCAAAGCGATGCCTATCAGCCCGTCTCTCTGGCGCAAACAGGCTCCTACGCCTGGGGCGAAGTAGATTTTGACAGCATTCAACAAAACACAGTCGAATACCTGGAAACCGAAGACACAACCGGACCCCTCACCCTCGCCGCAGCCCTGGAAGATTACAACACCGGCGCCCGTCTGGTCGTCTTTGGAGATTACGAATTTGCCTCCGACATCCTCTACGAACGCGGCTACGGCGATATGATGGTGAACGCCATAGACTGGGGCGCAGAGTTGGAAAGCATCATCAGCCTTACGCCCAAAGAAACCGAAATCCGCAGTTTCTCTCCACCCGGCACAGGCGGTCTTGTGGCAATTTTACTCACCTCGCTTTGCATCTTGCCCCTCATCGTCATTGGCGCGGGTGTTTCTGCCTGGTACTCCCGCCGCCGCCGAGGGTAATCACTATGCGCCGTTCCACTCTTCTCTTGCTGGCAGGCTTGGCTCTTATCGCCGCCCTGTATTGGTACCTGCAACAACCCGGCAACCTCGCCAAACCGCTCCTCAACCCCCAACCGACCGAAACCTTCTCATTTTTGGGGTCTTTGGTCAACCCCTCGCAGGGACCGGTGAACCGGATTGCCCTACAGGACGCAGCCGGAAACTCCCTCCGCCTGGAAAATGCCGGGCAGGGCTGGCAGGCTTGGGTGGGAGAAGAAACCGCCCCGGTAACGGCAGACTCCACCCAGGCAGAATCGGCTGCGGCGCAGACTCTCTCTCTGTATCTTGTTTCCCGGCTTACCCCGCCTCCACCTGCTTCCGCCTCCGGGCTGGACTTCCCCGCCTATCAATTTTCGCTCACCCTGGTAGATGGAAGCGAGTTCCGCTTTGCGGTGGGCAACCAGACCGTAACCGGCAGCGGGTACTATGTCGGCTTGGAAGATGGCAGTGTCGTCATCATCGGCGCGGAAAACCTGCAACCGCTCTTGGGCTTGCTTGCCGCTCCCCCAGTTCTCAAATAACCTCAGGTATTGAATTTGCTCTCAAAAGAGAGTATCCTGATTTTGACTTTCGCACGAAGAATAGGATAAGAAATCGAATGGATGAACCTTTATTGATTGTCGAAGAGGAAGAAGAATACTCCCCCATTGCCCGGTTGCTGGAACTGGGACGGCAAAAATCATACATTACCCTAGACGACATTTTGCACTTCTTCCCCGAAGCCGAACAAGATGTAGAGCAATTGGAAGAAGCCTTTGCGGCTTTGCTTAGCGCGGGCATCCCCTTTGTGGAGGATGTGAGCGTCATTGAGCCAAGCGAAGACGAACTCGCCCCCGCCGAAGAAGCCAACGAAGCCGAAGCCGAACTGGATATTGATGACTACTTGGCCAATATTGATACAGACGACACGATTGGCTTATATCTTAAGGAAGTCAGCCGCGTACCCCTCCTCACCGCCGAAGAAGAAGTGCAACTGGCACAGCGGATTGAAAATGGGCGCATTGCCCGCGAAGAACTGGCAAAAGGCAACGCCAGCCCGCGCCGCCGTATGGAATTGCGGGCGCTGATTGAAGATGGCTGGGCAGCCAGGGAACATCTCATCACCGCCAACAGCCGCCTGGTGATTTCGGTTGCCAAAAAGTATATGGGGCGGGGCGTACCCTTTTTAGATTTGATTCAAGAAGGCAATATTGGGCTCATTCGCGCCACCAAAAAATTTGACTATCGGCGCGGACACAAATTCTCCACCTATGCCACCTGGTGGATTCGGCAAGCCGTTACCCGCGCCATCGCAGACCAGGGGCGCACCATCCGCGTGCCGGTTCACATGGGCGACCAGATTAACAAACTGCTGCGGGTGCAGCATCAGTTAACGCAACGGCTGGGGCGGGAACCCTCGGTGGAAGAACTGGCAAATGCCCTGGAAGTGCCGCCCAAAAAAGTGGAGAATATGATTCAGGTGGCACGCCGCCCCCTCTCGCTGGAAACGCCCACCGACGACGAAGAAGACTCGGTGCTGGGAGATTTCATCGAAGATGACGAAGCCGCCCCACCGGATGACACCGCCACCTATAACCTCCTGCGCGAGCACCTGGGCGAGGTGCTAAACAACCTGCCCCCCCGCGAAGTGCGGATTTTGCAACTGCGCTACGGTCTGCTGGATGGTCAAGCCTACACCCTGGAAGAAGTGGGACGCAAAATGGGCGTCACCCGCGAGCGCGTGCGTCAGATTGAAGCCCAAGCCCTCAGCCGCCTGCGCCACCCCTCGGTGCGCCGCAAACTGAGAGATTACCTGGGCGAATAAAACCCCTTTAACCCAACGACCCTCCCAAGCGGGAGGGTCGTTGGGTTAAAGGGTGGGCAGCAACAATACTTTGATAGAGGGTTGGGCACCCGGGCGCAGGCAAAGATTTGTATTTCATCTGCGTTTTCTTGTACAATGGACAGGTGATGAGCGTTGGAACAAGGCGGAATGGCAGAGTAATGATGCAGCGCTGCCTTATTCTCTGCCCTGGCAGCCTGGCAGAACAATGGCAGGATAAACTTCACCGCCGCTTTCATCTCCCTTTTGAAATTTTGACCAACGAAAAACTGGAAACCGCCCGCACCGGCAACTGGTTTCTGGATACAAACTTTTTCATCGCCCGCCTGGACAAACTCTCACGCGATGAAAATCTGCAGGAAAA
>DYNS01000372.1 GCA_020720965.1 Anaerolinea sp.
GGTATACGCCCAAAACGGCATCCCCGCCATTACCGCCTCCTCCCTCAATGATGAAGTCACAACCGTCACCGACTGGTACTTCCGCGTTCTGCCCAACAGCACCGCCCAAGCCTACCAAATGGCGCATTACATTTACCATGTCTTGGGGCAGGAGAACGTCACCATTTTGGAATTGAACAAAGATGCCTTTGCCCAAAGCATTACCCGCAGCTTCCAATCCGCCTTTGACGATTTAGGGGGCAACATCTCTTACCATTACCATTTTGACGGCTTGCAAAACGGACAAATGACCCCGGAAATGCAAGACATTGTTGCCCAAATTAAGACCGCCAACCGCGAATTTGCTCAAAAGAAGAAAGATGCCCAAGACCCCGGCGTTCTTATCTTCTTTATGCGCGCCCCGGAAGGAGCCAATTTTTTGGTGGAGATGCGTAATCAGGGCGTTGAGAACCTCGCCTTTGGTCCCAGTTCTTTTGCCAACCTCAACTTTCTCTCCACCTTCCGCACGGTTTTGCCTGCATCGCAGGAAATTTACTCCTACTCCAACGGCGTTTACGTCCTTGCCCCGGTCGTGTACGACACCGCCGGAGACGAAGGACGCGCCTTTTTGCAACGCTTCCGCGAAACCTACCAGGGCGAAGACCCCGGCATGAAAGCCGCCACCAACTGTGACGCTCTCAAAGTCGCCGTGCAAGCCATAGAAAACGCCAAAATCTCCGGCGATTCTGCCAACCTCACCGCTGACCGCCAAAAACTACGCGATGCCCTTGCCGCCATAGATACCCCCACCGAGGCAGTGGAGGGCGTGACCGGCAAACTCTACTTTGACAAAAATCGCAATCCCGTCAAGCCGATTGACACCAGCATCTACCAAAACGGACAGCGCATTTCCGCCATCAGCCAGGTGGTGGAAATCACCCGTCAGGACGCGGAATGGCTGATGAGCCAGAAAACCTCCAAAAATTCGGTCTTGCAATACGACAACCGCTACTTCCGCCTCACCGATGTTGCCTACATCGGCATTGATATTAACCAGGTCAGCGAATTGGACGTGCAAACCGGAACCTACACGGTAGATTTTTACCTCTGGTTCCGCGCCCGCGAACCCATGAACCCCGAAGATTTTGAGTTTTTGCAAGCCGCTTCTGTTATAGAGTATGGCGACCCGGTTGTGGAGACGGTGGAAAACGGCATCTCCTACCGCGCTTACCATGTTCAAGCCTCCTTCAAAGGCGATTTTCGCTACAACGACTACCCCTTTGACGCTCAAATCATCGGCTTTGACGTAAAGCACAAGTTCAAAAACGCCCAGGAACTCCTCATTGTGCCAGATACGATTGGGATGCGCGGCATCACCGCAACCGAAATTTTAGACCGCCTCCGCCGTCAAAACGCCATTGCTGCCCTGGGGGACTGGAACCTGGGTGACTTTGCCCAAATTCAGCAGAGTAAAATTAACAACAATTCCACCCTCGGCAACCCAGACCTGGTCGGGCGCGATACCAACATTCCCTATTCCCGCGTTTCCTTCAACTTTGAAATTGTGCGGGACGGCATTAAATACAGCCTCAAAAATCTGCTGCCTCTCTTCTTCCTGCTCGGTTTGGCGCAACTTGCCTTCTTCTCCAGCGCCAGCGATTATGGCAAAATGTACGACATCGTCACCAGCGTCATCCTTACCGCTGCCTTCTTCCAACTCGGTCTAACCGAATCGCTCCCCAACATTGGTTACACCACCGCCATGGACTGGATGTTCTACATGCTCTACCTGCTTTGCATTTTGCAAATTGTCGTCATCCTCGTCATCAAAACCTACATAGACAAGTCGGAAGAAGCCCACGCCAACAAAATCGTCTTCATCTCCCGTTGGGCATATCCCCTTGCCGTCATTTTCGGCGGCTATGTCGTCTATCTCATGTTCTGGACTTCCTAACCCCTTGCCCGTTCCTCTCGCCCTTGTCACCGGTTCGGCGCACCGCCTGGGAAGTTACTTTGCCCAGGCGCTTGCGCGTTCTGGCTATGCCATTCTCCTGCACTACCATCAAGCCCCGCCCCTCAGCCTGCAAGCCACCCAAAACGCCCTCGCAGACCAGGGAACGCCAGTCTTCACCGCCCAGGCAGATTTGTCCACCCCGGCGGGCTTGCATACCCTGCTTGCCAGGCTGGATGAAACCCTGCAAGACCCGCAAATCTCCGGCTTGGGAGCGCTGGTCAACTCCGCCGCCATCATGCCCCGCGCCAGCGTGCAGGAAACCACCCTGGAAGACTTCGACCACACCCTCGCCCTCAACCTCAACGCCCCCTTTTACCTCTCCCAGCAAGCCTACCAACGCATGAGCGGCGGCGGACTCATCGTCAACATCACCGACATCGGCGCAGAAAAAGCCTGGAGTGCCTACCCCGCCTACACCGTCAGTAAAGCCGCTTTGCACAGCCTTACCCGCGTCTTGGCGCGAGCCTTCGCCCCCCAAGTCCGCGTAAACGCCATTGCGCCCGGCTTAACCCTGCCCTCCCCGCACCTCCCCGCCTCGGATTGGGAAACCCTCCTGCGCCGCACCCCGCTTCAGCAGGCGGTGAACCCCCAACAGGTTGCCGCCGCCCTCACCTTTTTGCTGCAAAATACCGCCATCACCGGGCAAACCATCACCGTAGATGGCGGATACTCCCTTCTCTAAAAAATATGACATCCCTCAGCCTTTCCTCCTTCCTGCGCCTCTTGCAACCCACCCGGCTCATCCTCGCCCTGCTTGCTTACGGACTTGGCTTGGGGCTTGCCCGTTACCTGGGCGTAGATTCGCAGCCTGCCCTGCAAGCCGCCGGAGCCGCCAGCCTGCTGCTCATCCTCGCCGCATCCAACCTCCTCTACGTTTACTTTTTGCCCTTGCAAGACCCCACCCTCCCCGGCGCAGAC
>DYNS01000058.1 GCA_020720965.1 Anaerolinea sp.
TCGGCGGCGATGGCGGCGGCGGTCAGCGGATTGTCGCCCGTAATCATCACGGTTTTGATTCCCATCTTGCGTAGTTGCGCGAAGCGTTCCTTCATGCCGCCTTTGACGATGTCTTTCAAGTGGATGACTCCCAGCGCTTTGTTGTCACGAGTCACCACCAGCGGCGTGCCGCCTGCCCTGGCAATGGAATCCACTGTCGGCTTGAGGTCTGAGGCGAGACCGTTTCCGCTGGATTGAATCAATCCAATCATCGTATCAGGCGCGCCTTTGCGGATTTGCGTGCCGTTGAAGTCCACGCCGCTCATGCGTGTTTGCGCGGTAAACGGGATGAATCGCATACCATCCACAGTTTGACCGCGCAGGTTGAATTTTTCTTTGGCAAGTACCACGATAGAGCGACCTTCGGGCGTTTCATCCGCAAGGGATGCGAGTTGTGCGGCTTCGGCAAGTTCGTGCGGCGCGATACCATTGACGGGGATGAATTCCACCGCCTGACGGTTGCCGAGCGTGATGGTTCCCGTTTTGTCGAGCAGCAGCACATCCACGTCGCCCGCCGCTTCCACCGCGCGACCCGACATGGCGATGACGTTGCGCTGAATCATTCTATCCATGCCCGCGATGCCGATGGCGGAAAGCAGTCCGCCGATGGTGGTGGGAATGAGACAAACCAGCAGCGCAATCAGCACGGTGATGGTGATGGGAGAGCCGCTGCCAACGGCGCTGGCTTCGACGCTGTAAATGGAATAAGGCAGCAAGGTTGTGACGACAACCAGAAAAATTATCGTGAACCCCGCCAATAGGATATTGAGCGCAATTTCGTTGGGGGTCTTCTGACGCTTCGCGCCTTCCACCATGCTAATCATACGGTCGAGAAAACCCTGTCCTGGGTCGGCGCTGACGCGGATGATGAGCCAATCGGAAAGAATGCGCGTGCCGCCCGTAACAGCGGAGCGGTCGCCGCCTGCCTCGCGCACCACAGGAGCGGATTCGCCCGTTACGGCGCTTTCATCTACCGAAGCGATTCCAACGACAATTTCCCCATCGGCGGGAAGAATATCGCCTGCCGCCACCAGATACAAGTCGTCTTTTCTCAATGTTGTTGACGAAACAATCTCATGCTCAACATTGGCGCTTTCAAACTTGTCAACCTTGGAACTGACTTTCTTCGCGGGCGTATCCTGCCTTGCTTTTCGTAACGACTCGGCTTGGGCTTTTCCGCGCCCTTCCGCCAAGGCTTCGGAGAAGCTCGCGAATAAGACCGTGAACCATAGCCAGAGCGCAATCGCGCCGATGAAACCCGCAGGCGCTTCGCCTTGCCCGATGAGGGCTTGAATCCACAACAGGGTGGTGAGTACGCTGCCCACTTCCACAACGAACATGACGGGGTTGCGCACCATCCAGCGCGGGTTAAGTTTGATAAAGGATTCCAGCGCTGCGCGTTGATACATCTCGCGGCGGGCGTTTTTTTTAGTAGTCATAAGGTTCTCTTTTGTAATATTCAGTGGCCGCTGGTCGAGTAGCCCTGATCAGTTTTTGCGAAGGGCGTATCGAGACCAGCAATTGCTTCGGTGGTCTCGATACGGCGGAAGAACACCGCCTACTCGACCACCTTCGCTATCCGAAGATCATCAAATGCTCAACAATCGGTCCAAGCGCCAGGGCGGGCAGGAAACTCAACGCGCCGACGATGATGATGACGCCGATGACCCATGCGATAAACAGCGGGGTGTGCGTGGGCAAGGTCCCGGCGCTGGCAGGGACTTTCTTCTTATTTGCCAGTGAGCCTGCAATTGCCAGAACGGGAATTGCCAACCAGTAGCGAGCAATGAACATGGCAACACCGAGCGCGATGTTATAGAAAGGCGTGTTCGCCCCAAGCCCTGCAAATGCGGAGCCGTTATTATTTCCAGCGGACGAGAACGCATACAACACTTCGCTGAACCCATGCGCGGATGGGTTGAATATCGTCGCTCGCCCCGCTTCGGTCATCAACGCCACCGCTGTTCCAATCAACACCACCATGACAGGGATGAGAATGATGATGGACGCCATCTTCATTTCGTAGGCTTCGATTTTCTTGCCGAGATATTCGGGCGTGCGTCCCACCATCAAACCAGAGACGAAGACCGCAATGATGACAAACGCCAACATGCCGTACAAGCCCGACCCCACGCCGCCGTAGATGATTTCGCCGAGTTGCATAAGCCACATGGGAGCAAGTCCGCCCAGCGGCATGAAGGAGTCGTGCATGGCGTTGACCGAGCCGTTCGAGGCGGCAGTTGTCGCTGTTGCCCACAGCGCCGAGTTGACAATGCCGAAGCGCGCTTCCTTGCCTTCCATGTTGCCGCCTGGGTTGGTTGCAGACTGAGTCTGGTCAATGCCAAGTTTTACAAACAGTGGATTGCCGCCCTGCTCCGCCCAAACCGTAACGCCCAACAGCGCCACAAAAATAATCGTCATCACCGCCAGCAGCGCCCAACCCTGGCGCGTATCGCCGACCATCTTGCCGTAGGTGTAACAAAGCGCAGCAGGAATCAGAAGGATGGACAACATCTCCAAAAAGTTCGAGAATGGCGTTGGGTTTTCCAGCGGGTGCGCGGAGTTGACGTTGAAGAATCCGCCGCCGTTGGTCCCAAGTTGCTTGATGGCGACTTGCGAAGCGGCGGGTCCCACCGCGATGAGTTGAGTCTCACCTGACTGAAGGGATGTGACGGATTTGTAATCACTAAAAGTTTGCACCACACCCTGCGAAACCAAAGCCAATGCCAATACGAGCGAAAGCGGCAGAAGGATATAAAGGACGGAGCGAGTCATATCCACCCAGAAATTGCCGATCTCTTTGGTGGTGTGACGGACGATGCCGCGAATCAATGCCACCAAAACTGCCATCCCCGTCGCCGCGGAGACGAAGTTCTGCACGGTCATGCCAAGCATTTGCGTGAGGTAACTCATGGTCGTCTCGCCGCCGTAGCCCTGCCAGTTTGTGTTGCTGGCGAAACTCACCGCCGTATTCCAAGCGGAATCGGGCGAGACCGCGCCAAGTCCCTGCGGGTTGAGGGGCAAAATCCCTTGCAGACGTTGCAGGAGATAAACAACCATCAAGCCGAGGACGTTCAAGACCAACATGGCGACGGCGTAGGTCTTCCACGTCATCTCGGCTTGCGGGTCAATGCCTGAGAGTCGGTACAGGAATCGTTCGACGGGAGTCAGGCGTTCGTTCTGGTACACCGCCGCCATATACAAGCCAAGCGGCTTTACCAGCAGGAACAGCGTTCCAAAGAAAATCAAAACTTGAAGGGAGTTGTAAGTATTCATCCGAACCACTCAGGTTTCACCAAAGCCAATACGAGATAGAGCAATAGCCCTAATGCCACAATCCCTGCGAGAAAGTAAAGCGGATTCATGGCTTGTCCTCCCGCAACGATTCGAGGGCTTTAACCAACCCAAGCGAAAGCAAAAGGAACAGGACGGTCAGACCAAGAAACAAAATATCATTCATACATGCCTCCAATAGGAGAAGTGTATTCAGTCAGCTGTCAAATTAGGGTCAAGGATGAAGAAAAGGGCATCAAAAAATGGTCAAGGTAGCGGTATCACGGTATTCTTTCGGTAACAAGAAGGGGTTCTTAGTAAAATGGCAAGCGGGCGGGGGCTTGCCTCCGTCCCTCCCGGACATTTCAGGTACAATCGCGCCCATGAATGCACCCCGCCACCCCTTCCTTCTCCTGCCCCTTTTGGGGGCGCTGTTTCTACAGGCTTGCGCTCCCGCCGCGCCGGGTATCCCCACTTTAACGGTAGATGTGCAAGCCGCCCAAACCCAGGCTGTTGCCACCGTGTTCGCCCAGGCGAGCCAAACCGCCCAAGCCGCCCTGCCGACTGCCACTTCCACCCCCCCACCGACCGCCACCCCAGACCCCAATCGCACCCCGCCGCCTTTGCCAAGCAGGTTCCAGACCGACCTGCTGAATCCGCTGGATGCGCCGCAAGCCTACCTGGCAGATTCCTGCCAATACCTTCGCGCCAAGTGGGACCCCAACAGCGCCGAACCCGGCACGGTTCTCATGCCGATTATGTTTCACGGCATCGCCAAAGGCGAAGTGAACAGCGCCGCAACCGGCGTGTATCACGATATGAGCATGAAAGACTTCCGCCTGCTGATGGAAGACCTGAAAGAGCAAGGCTTTGAAGCCGTCACCATGCAGCAAGCCGCCGACTTTTTATACAACAATGCCAAAATTCCGCGCCGCTCGGTGCTACTGATTGTGGACGACCGCAAATATCGCCAAAGTTTTGACGACACCTTCCGCAAGTATTACCAGGATTGGGGCTGGGTTGTCATCAACTCTTACATCACCTTTGACGAGCGCCCCGACCTGTGGCAGGAAAACGCCGCCCTGGAAGCGGAAGGCTGGGTGGACCATCAGGCGCATGGCTATGTTCACAACATCAACATCACCAACGCCTCAGACGAGGCATACATCCAGCAGGAACTGGGGAAACCCTTGGAGATGTTCCAAAAATACTTCGGCAAAACCCCCATCGCCTACATTTGGCCCGGCGGCAGTTTTAGTCAGCGCGGGGTGCAGGTTGCCCGCGAGTTGGGTTATCAGTTGGGGTTCACCGTAAACCCACGCGGACCGGTGATGTATAACTGGGTTCCCCAAGCCAGCGCCGTAGACCCCATGCGCCCCTCCTACCTGCCGGAAGGCGAAGCAGGCGACCCGCTCCTCACCCTGCCGCGCTACTGGTCGCCGGATGCCCGCAACTACCTGGATACGGTGCGGAAAATTGGCGCAGAAGCCGCCGTCTATGCCGAATCGGTTCGGGCGACCGAGATAGAGTATTACGACATCGTTTGCGCCCCCACCTATGGGGTGCTGCCGGTAGTAGGACCCTAGAGGCAGACCATGACTTCCTGTATTTTTTGCCAAATCGTTGCCGGAACAGCCAAAGCGGAGATTGTCTATCAGGACGAGCTCGTCACCGCCTTCCGTGATATTCACCCGGCTGCGCCCATTCACCTGCTCATCGTGCCGAATCGCCACATCGAATCGGTCAATTTTGTGGGGGCGGAGGAAGAAGCCACAGCGGGCAGGCTGTTTGGGGTGGCGCGCCAACTGGCAGCCGAGCGGGGAATTGCCTCGGATGGCTATCGCCTGGTCGTCAACACCAATCATCACGGCGGGCAGACGGTTTTCCATCTGCACCTGCACCTGCTGGGCGGGCGCAGCCTGAGGGCAATGGGCTAAACATGGAAATTTCGGAACGCCGCCAACGCTGGCGACAACAAAATGTACTTACCCCGCAAAAATTAACCCTGGCGCGGGTGGTATTGGCGCAGGTTGCCTCCGGCGCAGAGGTGATGACCGCCCTGCGCGCCCACCCCATGCCCAATGGGCAGGTTCTTTCCAAAGCCGCCCTCGTGGCAGCCTACGAAGAAATGCTCAAAAACGGCGAAATACAGCCCCAAAAAGACCTGCTGGCACGCATCCGCATGAAACCCGTCCGCACTCTTTCCGGGGTCACAACCGTCACCGTTCTCACCAAGCCCTACCCCTGCCCCGGCAAGTGCATCTTCTGCCCCACCGATGTGCGAATGCCCAAAAGTTACCTGCCAGACGAACCCGGCGCAATGCGCGCCCTGGAACACGCCTTCGACCCGTTTACCCAGGTGCAAGCCCGCCTGAAGGCGCTGCAAACCCTGGGGCATCCCACCGATAAAATTGAACTGCTCATCCTGGGCGGAACCTGGAGCGCCTACCGCCGCGACTATCAGGAATGGTTTGTGCTTCGCTGCTTTGATGCGCTCAACGAAGCCGAATCCGCCACCCTGCAAGAAGCCCAAACCCGCAACGAAACCGCCCCGCACCGCAACGTGGGCTTGGTCATAGAAACCCGCCCGGATGAGATTACCCCACGAGAACTGCAATGGCTACGCACTCTGGGCGTAACCAAAGTGCAAATGGGCGCTCAGAGCCTGGACGACCGCGTTTTGGAGATGAACAAACGCGGTCACACTGCCGCCCAAACCCTGCAAGCCACTGCCCTGCTACGTGCCGCCGGGTTCAAAATTGTCCTGCATTGGATGCCCAACCTGTACGGCGCAA
This sequence comes from Anaerolinea sp., assembly GCA_020720965.1. Classification (GTDB taxonomy): domain Bacteria; phylum Chloroflexota; class Anaerolineae; order Anaerolineales; family Villigracilaceae; genus UBA5195. Next base: position 6,108 of record DYNS01000058.1, read on the forward strand.
CCCCGCAAAGCGACCGCGCCGATTTTGCCCGGCTGTGGCAGGGATACTGCCCCGATGAAATTAAAATCTACCCCAATCAGCTGCTCGCCAACGCAGAACTGTACGAGGTCTGGCAGCGCGGCGAATACCGCCCCTACACCGCCGAAGAATTGATAGACCTGATAGCCGACATCAAACCCGGCGTACCAACCTACTGCCGCATCAACCGCGTCATCCGCGACATTCCCTCCAACAACGTGGTGGAAGGCAACAAACGCACCTCCCTGCGCCAGGACGTGCAGGCAGAGATGAAAAAACGCGGAACTGCCTGCCGCTGCATCCGCTGCCGCGAAGTGCGCGGCGAAACCGTGCAAACCCACACCCTGCAACTGAGAGACGAAACCTACCCGGCTGCCGCCGCCGAGGAACATTTTCTCTCCTTCGTCACCCCCCAAGACCAGGTTGCCGGGTTCATTCGGCTTTCCCTGCCCCTGCCCAACGCCCCCCAAACCGGCATGGCAGATTTGCAAGGCGCAGCCCTGATACGCGAAGTGCATGTCTACGGGCAATCGCTGCCGGTGGGGGCAGAGCAAGGCGGAGCGACTCAACACAGCGGGCTGGGAACCCGCCTTTTGCAAGAAGCCGCCTCCCTGGCGCTGGCACGAGGCTACCGAAAACTTACCGTCATTGCCGCCATCGGAACCCGCCAATACTACCTGGAACGCGGTTTTACACGCGGAGAGTTTTACCTGCTGCAAGACCTCGCCAACCCCTAGCCGCCCACCGTCATGGATACCATCCTGCTGCAACTGTTTTGGGTTTTTCTCAAGGTCAACCTGCTCAGCACTTCGGGACCTGCCTCGGTGGGGCTGTTGTATCAGGAAGCGGTAGGCAGTTTCGTCACCGAGAGTCAATTTGTGCAGGCGGTTGGGCTTTCCTCCGTCCTCCCCGGCAGTGACGCAATTCAACTGGCGATGTATGTCGGCTACGCCGCCGCCGGAATCCCCGGCGGGTTGGTGGCAATGCTCGGAACCATCCTCCCGCCGACCGCGCTCATCCTGGGGGTTGTCAGCCTGCTGCACCGCCTGCGCCGCGAAGCCTGGCTGGGAAGTTTTATAGAAGGTCTCAGCCCCGCCATCTCGGTTCTCATGCTCTTCACCGCCTGGAAAATCTTTGAAAAAGGCGGCGAAACCGGCTGGCTGGGTTGGGCGCTGGGCGGAGCAAGCCTGCTGGCGCTGGCGCTCAACGCCCCGGCGCGGCTCGTGGTACTCATTGCCGGAATTTTGGGGGTCATCTTCCTGCCATGAAAAAAGACTCTCTTGCCATTTGGCTTAAACTATTCTGGATGTTTCTCAAAATCAACCTGCTTTCCCCCTCAGGACCGGCATCCATTGGGCTGCTCTACGAAGAAGCCGCCGGAAAACTGATGAGCAAAGAACGCTTTGTAGAGGCGGTGGGATTCTCCAATGTCTTGCCCGGTAGCGAAGCCCTAAAACTTGCCATGTTTGTCGGCCACGCGGCGGCGGGCGCGCCCGGCGTTTTTGCCGCCATTTTAGGAGCCATCTTCCCCCCCACCGTGATGATGCTGGCAGTCTCTGCCCTTTTGGCACAATTCCAACACGAAGAATGGCTGCAACGCTTTGTGGGCGGCATGAGTCCCGCCGTAGCCGCGCTGATGGCGGTTGTCGCCTGGCAACTCTTCCGCGCCAGTTCTGCCCGAAAGTTCGACAAACGCACCCTGCTCATTGCCGCCCTCAGCGCGTTGGCGTTGGGCTTCAACGTTCCATCCCCCCTTGTCCTGCTGGGGGCGGGGGTGTTGGGCGTTTTCCTCTTCCGATAAACCTAATCCCCCTGTGCGAGGCGAGATGAAAAAACCCCTACTTGTTTTTACCAACGGACGCGAAAGCACCTGGGCGCTGACCCAATACGCTGCCTGGCTGGCAGAACGCCTGGATTTGCCGCTTACCCTGGTGGGAATTTTGGAAAACAGCGGCGAAGAAGAACTGCTGGAAGAATTTTTTAGCCGCGCCGTAAGCCTGTTTCAGGAAAAAGGGCTAAAGTACAGCCTGCGCCTGGAAACCGGAGCCGCCGAGGAGGTCATCCCCGCCCTGGCAGCCCGCCTCCCCGCCGAAATGGCGCTGGTTGCCCCCCTGGGTAGACCCATCCTGCGCCGATTCCTGGTCGGGCGTTCGTTTCGGCATATTCTGGCGGATGTGCAAATCCCCATCCTGTACGTCCCTGCCGCCCGCATCCCCGCGCAGAAGATTCTCATCTGCCTGGGCGGGCTGGAGTATGGGCTGGCGGTGGAGCAAGTGGGCGTAGACCTGGCGCAAAAGCTGGGCGCAGAAGTGACCCTGCTGACGGTTGTCCCTGCCATAGACCTGGACTACCCGGAGGCGCGTCTCATCCGTGAGCAGTGGGAAACCCTGGCAGAAACACAAACCCTGCCCGGCAAAACCTTGCGCGCCGCGCTGGAGGTTGCTCAAAAGGCAGGGGTGAAAGCCCAGGTAAAAACCCGCCTGGGCAATGTGTTGGAAGAAATTCGCGCCGAACTGCGCGAAGGGGGCTACGATATGATTTGCATGGGTTCCGCTCACAGCTCGGAGAGCCTGAGGCAGCGGTATATGCCCAACGTTACCGCAGAGATTGCGGAGGGGGCGGCAGTGCCGCTTTTAACGGTTCGCTTTCACGGGCGGGATTAATCCTGCCATTCCAGTTCAAAATCGCCAACGGCAACGGTATCGCCATCCCGCACACCGGCTTTACGCAGGGCATCTTCCACGCCCAGGGCTTCCATCAGTTTTTGGAAGCGGCGCAAAGAGCCGGGGTGTTCCCAATAGGTCATTTGGGCGGCGCGTTCTATGGCTACGCCAGAAACTCTCCAAGAGCCGTCATCCTGCCGCCGGATGCTAAAGTCTTTGGGGTCTTCCTGCGGGCGGTAGATGGGCATGGGCAGGTCGGCATCTTGCAGAGCGGGGGTTTCTGCCAGGCGGGCGGCGGCTTTTTGCAGCAGGGCGCGAATTTCCGTCCGCGCCATTGCCGAGACGGTGAAGACCTGGCTTACGCCGCGCTTTTTCAGTTCCTTTTTTATCTGTTCCAGGTTTTCCTGGGCTTCGGGCTGGTCTATTTTGTTGACGGCGACAATTTGCGGTTTTTTTGCCAGGTGTGGGTCAAAGAGAGACATTTCGGTATTAATCTGGCTAAAGTCGGCAACCGGGTCAGGGGAGAGTCCATCTAACAGGTGAACGAGGACGCGGGTGCGTTGAACGTGGCGGAGGAATTCGAAGCCCAGACCGGCTCCCTGGCTTGCGCCTTCTATCAGCCCCGGAATATCTGCCAGAACGATGGTGGTTTCGTCATCCAACCGGGCTACGCCCAGGTTTGGCTCCAAGGTGGTAAAGGGGTAGGGCGCAATTTTGGGTCTGGCGTTGGTGAGGGCAGAAAGCAGGGTAGATTTTCCGGCGTTGGGTACGCCAACAATGCCGATGTCGGCAATGAGTTTCAGTTCCAGGCGCAGGTTTTTCTCTTCTCCGGGTTCGCCTTTTTCGGCTGTGCGCGGAACCTGGTGACGGGCGCTGGCGAAGTGCTGGTTGCCCCTTCCGCCTCGCCCGCCTTTGCAGAGCAGAAGACGCTGCCCCGGCTCGGTCAGGTCGCCGAGCAGGTCGCCGGTAAAGGCATCGAAGATGACTGTGCCGGGCGGGACGGGGATGACCAAATCTGGCGCGCCCCTGCCAGACATGTTGTTGGGTCCGCCGTTTTTGCCGTCTGTGGCGATGTAACGCTCTTTTTGTTGAAAGTTGGAGAGAGTGTTGAGGGTGGCTTTGACTTCGAGGTACACGCTGCCGCCCACGCCGCCATCGCCGCCATCGGGTCCGCCGCGTGGGACGAATTTTTCGCGGTGGAAGTGAACCATGCCGTCTCCGCCTTTGCCGGAGCGGACGTAAATTTGTGCCTGGTCTATGAGCATAGGAAACTTTCTGAATGGGTGTGAATAAGGGGCGGAATTATAACGGCAAAAAGGCTAACGCGCCTGCAGGCGATAGATAACGCCGGTGTTGTAATCTGCCAGGTAAAGTTCGCCTTCGTCATCCACGCCAAAGGTGCTAATGCGGAAATTGGTCTGGAAAAGGGGCGCAGTTTGCGAGAGTTGCAGGGTTTCGCCTTGCCGCGCATCTGCCGGGATGCCCCAGATGTTGCCGGAGCAGTAATCCCCCAGCAGGTACACGCCCTGCCAGGCGGGCAGACTATCCCCGCGATAGACCGCCCCGCCGGTGACGGAGCAGCCATAGCCGTGCGAATATTCTGCCAGGGGTTGCCAGTATTCCGGGCGGGAACTACCCTGATAGGTATGGCTGCCTTCCACTTCGTTCCAGCCCAGGTTGGCGGGGGCGGCGAGGCGGTTCACTTCTTCCCATTCGTTTTGACCCACATCCGCCACCCAAAGGTGGTTGGTGAGGGGGTCGAAGGAAAAGCGCCAGGGGTTGCGTAAGCCGTATGCCCAAATTTCCGGCATTCCGCCGCCGGAGGCAAAGGGGTTGTCGGCGGGGATGGCGTAGGGGTCGCCGTTATCGACATCCACACGCAGGATTTTGCCAAGCAGGGTATTCACGGATTGGGCGTTGTCGTAAGGGTCGCCTGCTGAGCCGCCATCTCCCAACCCGATGTAGAGATAGCCATCCGCGCCGAAGGCGAGAGCGCCGCCGTTGTGGTTGCCAAAGGGCTGCTGCACAAAGAGAATTTCTTTTTCGGTTTGGGGGTCGGCGCTGTTGGCGCTGGCGGTGAAGCGGGAGATGTGGGTATTCCCCTGAGAATCGGTGTAGTTGACGTAAAAATAGCCGTTTTGCGCGAAGCGAGGGTGAAAAGCCAGCCCTAACAATCCCTGTTCCGAGCCAGAAAAAACCGCCCGCCCGGTGATGTCTAAAAAGGGTTGGGGCAGAACCTGCCCATGGAGCAAGATGCGAATGACCCCGCCCTGCTCCACGATGAACAAGCGCCCGCTACCATCGCCTGGGCTGCGGATGTCTAGCGGGGCTTGGAAGCCGTCCATCACCTGCGCCCACTGATAGGCGGCGGCGTCTGGCAGGGTGATGGGCGGAACCGAGGCGGCAGTAGCAGCGGGGGTGAGGGTGGGGGCAAGCGTTGGCAGGGGGCTGGGGTTGGCGCTGGGGGAGGCGGGCGCTGTAACCGTAACCGGTGCCAAACAAGCCGGAACTTTTACTGTTACCG
>DYNS01000373.1 GCA_020720965.1 Anaerolinea sp.
CAGTAGCGTGCCCTGCGGGCTGAAGCGGTGCACCAGGCCGGCGTCGTTGCCGCAGATCCAGTAGCCGCCGTCTTCGTCCTCCCCAAAAGCGCCCCCGCCAACCCCCAAGCCGCTCTGCACTTTTTTGGCAGTCTGGCAGCGCTGGCAGGGCTGGCGGCGCTCTTCACCTGGCTGGCAAAACGCGCCTGAAACTCTGCAAGGATTTTCTTATTTACAAAGCCCCGCCCGCCGTTAAAATGAGAGACATGAAAAACACCCCCAAGCCCAAAGAACAAACCGTTTTAGAAGTTCTCTCCTACAACGAAAAATTCATCGCCTCCGCCATCGGTCTCGGCGTTTGGGCACTTGTTCTCTTCGTCATCAACCTCAGCGGGATTGGCGGCGGCGAATTTACCCAACTTGTCAATGCCATCTCTGGCGCGGCAGCCGCCGCTCTTCTGGCATATCTGGCTCTTCGAGCAAGGGGCAGCAAATACGACCGGGTCACTCTCAAAAACTCCTGGCGAGTCCTGCACAACTCCATCGGGCTATGGGCAGGCGCAGAAATCCTGCGCCTGTTCCTCAGCCTGGCATTCTCCCTCGGCGGTCAAGCCTGGCTCTGGCTCTTTGGCTACCTGCCCATCTTTTACGGATTACGACAAGACAAGCAAGAAATCAACCTGAAACGCACCCCCCGCCAACTGACAATTACCGGTTTGGTCATTCTGCTTGGGCTGGGCTACGTCACCGTTTACGGAATATTGCCCCCTCTGCAAGGCAACCCGCCCCCCAACCCCCTCGGCAACACCCTCGGCATCCTCTACACCCTCATAGACCTGGCGCTCATCTCCGTCCTCCTCACCCAAATGCAAGACCGCAAAGAAAGCGCCTACACGCCCCTGGGCTTGCTCGCCGTTGCCTTCGGTTTCAAAATCATGGGCAACCTGGCATTTGGCTATGCAGGCAGCCTCGCCGCCCACCCCCTGCCCCTGGCGCTCATCCGCTACGCCCACGCCCAATGGTACCTGCCCGCCATTCTCTTCCTGGTCGTGTTTGATGTCCTTCTCCAATACGAAAGACAAGATAACTCCCGCCAAAAAGCAGAAGAAACCAGACCCAACGCCACCGCCCTCATCTTCTCGGACGGTGAAAATCGCATCATCAAGTACAGCGTCAACTACCGCCTCCTCGCCCAAATTCCAAGAGAAATCGGCATCACTCACACTCCCCTGCAAGAAGCCCTGGGGCTTGCCCCGGAGGCTTACCAAAAACTGCAAACCGAACTGCAAACCAAAAATCAGGTAAAAGGCTTCGCCGCCGAATCGAAACACTTCGGTAAGGGCAGAAAAATATGGATTAACGCCGTCAACTCCTACGATGCCCAACATCGGTACACCGGCGTAAACATGGTCGTGCGTGCTTTTACAGAAAGTTCTGCCGGAATGCTGCTTACCATCGAAGAGCAAGCCCTGGCAGATAGCATCCTCGTCGCCACAGGCGAAGAAGGCGAAGAAACCGACATTCTCCTGGCAAGATACTTCAACCTGAACTACAAAACCCTGGCGCGGATGGTCATTCAATACGAAGGGTCGCGTACCGCCGTAGGGATGACCCAGGCAGTCAACCGCATAGCAGACAAGAATCACTGGTCGGTACGGGTTCTCAACGATGAACTCAACATCACCGGCAACATCAAAAAAGAAGAACTCAGCCGCGCCATCAGCGAACTCCTCCTCACCGCTCGCGGCTACGTTGCCGCCATTGCCGGAACCGAAACCCTCAACGAAGAGATTGAGCGCATCAACCGCCAAACCGACCGCAGCACCAAAAAAGTCATCGAAGCCTACGGACTTGGCAAATTTTAAGTCAGGTTCACCAGGTACCCAACACCATTTTCGCCCCGTAGCAAGAGCCCATGTAACCTTTTGGGGCAAGAGACATCTAAAGAGCCAAATCCCACTTTATTTCGAGGAAAAATGCCCAAAAAATCGTCCACCCGCCGACAAGCGCAGGCGCAAACCCAAAACCCCCTCGCCCGCTACCTGCGTCAACCCTTGGTACAAATCGGCATTGTAGCCGTAGCCGCCCTCATCATCGCCCTGCTCGTACTCAGCGGCGGAGGCAGCAGCCCCACCGCCGCAGCGGTTGACATCAACCAACTCCCCTCCGTCATCAGCGTAGAAGATGCTTACCAGTTTTATCAATCCGGCGAAGCCTTTGTGCTGGATGTGCGCGAACAAAGCGAATGGGACGAATACCACGCCCCCAACACCACCCTCATCCCGCTGGGAGAACTGCCCAACCGCGTTAATGAAGTGCCAAAAGACCGCCCCATCATAGTCGTCTGCCGCTCCGGCAACCGCTCGGATGCCGGTAGAGATGCCCTGCTGGATGCCGGTTTCACCAACGTAACCAGCATGGACGGCGGACTCTCCACCTGGCGCAGCCTGGGCTACCCCATAGAACCCTAAGCAAGCCCCCCAACCAACAAAAACACCGCAAATGAATGCGGTGTTTTTGTTTTGCCAGGAGAAAAATTCTCTCCGAATGTTCTTATGCACAAACATTCAACTATGTAAATATATAACACAACCTTATAAACCTCCATAAGCAATCATAATATCCAAATATTATCTTTATCACTTGCACACCAGGCTCTTTTTCCTTAGAATCGGATTAATTGTGAAATTTGTAACATTTCAAAGAAAAGGAGGCACCGTGAGCAAATATAAAATCGCTCTCTCGCTCGTCATAGCAACCCTTGTTCTCAGCGCCTGCGCCAGCCCCGCTCCGCAGACCAGCGCCCCCGCCGCCGAAGCCGCAACCGAAGCCCCAATCGCAACCGCAGCGCCCGAATTAGCCGCCGCAACCGATGAATGCGTAGTATGTCACACCGACAAGCAAATGCTCATCGACACCGCCGCCCCGG
>DYNS01000374.1 GCA_020720965.1 Anaerolinea sp.
TCGCGGATTCTCCATCCCCAACAAATTTGTCTTCGGTTACGGGCTGGATATAGACGAGTTCTACCGCAACCTGCCCTTCATTGCCGTTGTAGATTTAGCCCGCTACCACCCCCCCGCCTAGGAGATTTACATGCCCCAAGCCATTCTCTCTGTCCACAACAAAACCGGAATCCTGCCCCTCGCCCAATCCCTTGTTGCCCTGGGCTGGGAACTGCTCGCCTCCGGCGGCACCGCCCGCCTGCTGATGGAAGCGGGCGTACCCGTGACCGAAGTCGCCGCCTACACCAAATCGCCAGAAATTTTAGGCGGGCGGGTTAAAACCCTGCATCCGGCGGTGCATGGCGGCTTGCTGGCTCGCCCCACCCAGGCAGACCTCGCTCAACTGCAAAACCTGGGATGGGATTACATAGACCTGGTCGTCGTGAACCTCTACCCCTTTGAAGAAACCATCGCCAAAACCGGCGTTTCCTATGCCGAAGTGATAGAAAACATAGACATCGGCGGCGTCACCCTCATCCGCGCAGCGGCGAAGAACCACGAGCGCGTTACCCTGCTTTGCGACCCGGCAGATTACGAATCGGTTTTGGCAGAACTGCGCGGTGCGGGCATGGTTCCACCCGCCTTACGCCAAGCCCTGGCGGTAAAGGGATTCCGCGCCACCGCCCACTACGACGCCGTCATCGCCTCCTACCTGGCAGACCGCACTGCCTAGTTAGACCTTTGCCTCCAGCCGGTCGCTGGCTTCATCCAGCTTGGCAATCTGCTCCTCCGAGAGCCTCCAGCCCGCTGCCCCGGCATTCATCTGTGCCTGGGCAGCGTTTTTTGCCCCAGGGATGGGCAAAGTCCCCTTGCAGATGCACCAATTCAGCGCCACCTGCGCCGCCGATTTCTCGCCCACCTCCTGCCCCATTTGGGTCAGCAGCCGGGTCAGCGGTTGAACTTCCTTCAGCAGCGCCCCATACCTACCCCGTCTCACCCCCTGCGGAGGGTTCTCCGGCGAATATTTACCGGTCAGCATCCCCATTGCCAGCGGGGAATAGGCAATCAGCCGGATGCCCAACTCGTTACAGCGAGCCAAAAGCCCGTTTTTTTCCACTTTGCGGTTCAGCAGGTGATATTCCACCTGGTTCGAGGCAAGCGGCACGCCCGACTTTGCCAGAGTGGTATATGCCCTTTGCATCTGATTCTTGTCGTAATTGGAAACGCCCACCGCACGGGCAAGCCCTTGCTCGTAAGCCATTGCCAAACCCGCCACGTACCTTTCCAACGGCACGATGGGGCTATTCCAGTGAATCTGATACAAATCCACCGCCGAAAGTTGTAAGCGCTCCAGGCTGCCGCGCAGGGCAGAGAGGACATTCTGACGAGTCCAACGCCAGGGCATGGGGAAGAACTTGGTGGCGACAAAAACCGGCTCGGTCGTTTTCTTAAGAAATTCTCCCAACAGGCGCTCCGAGCGTCCGCTGCCGTAAATTTCGGCGGTATCCACCAGGCGGATGCCCGCCTCCAGCGAGAGCCGAAAGCCCTGCTCAATTTCTTCATCGCCATAATTACTGCCATAATTCCACACCAGGCGGTCGCCCCAAGCCCAGGCGCCCAAGCCAAGTTCCATTTCTTGCAAGGTGCTTCGATTTTCTTCGGTCATGCTTGCTCCCAATTATTCCAGCGGATAAATAATGACGGGCTGTTCTTTGCCCTTCACTGTGACCTGACGCTTGGGTCCCGCCAAAAAGGTCGTTCCCAACCGCAGGCGGATTGCCTCTGAGACGAGCAGTTCCCCGGCTCCGGCAGCGGATTCGATTCTTTTGGCGGTGTTCACCGTATCTCCCAAGACATCGTAAATTCTAACCTGTTTACCGCCCAAAACGCCTTCCACCACTGCGCCGTTGTGCAAGCCAATCCCCGCCCCCAGGCGCTGACGACCCAGCAGGCTGCCAATTTGCGCCCTCAGCCTTAGGGCGGCTTGCACAGCCTGGTCTATCGTCTCAAAAATTGCCATCACTTCATCACCGGAGAATTTGTATTTAATGGCGTTTTGCTCCTCCAGGGCAGATTCGGCAATTTGGTAATAGCGGTTTAGCAGGCGTACCACTTCTTCGGGCGGGCGTTTTTCGCTCCAGCGGGTAAAGCCGCGAATATCCATAAACAGGATGGTTCTCTCCTGTCGTTGCAGTTGCAGGGCGGAGGGGTTCTGTACCGCTTTGCCGAGCAAGGTTTTGCCAAAGAGCCATTCCGAGTAGCGCCGCAACAATTCGCTGGTTTCGCGTAGTAAAACAAGGTAGCGCTGAGCGTTGAGGTTGGCAAGCCCGCTATTTAGCCCCAGCAGCAGGGCTATCAGGATGACGTATAGATGGCTGGAATCTTGTAGGAAGGCGGCGAAGGTGACGGTTTGGGCGGGGTTTGTTTTTACTTCAAAAAAGTAGTACATCACTGCCAAAATGCTGGAGCGTCCGACTTCTTCCAGAACCTGGGTTACATCGCTTGCGCGGCGGGGCAGGTGCGGGCGAACTTGTTGCAGAATGCCAAAGAAAAGCGAAAATCCCCAATATGCCCAATGATTGGGCGAGGAGAAGAATTCGCCGCCTTCCAACAGGGTTTCTACGAGGGTGTATAGCGCTGGGGCAATTAAATTCCCTGCCAGGCGGCGCGGTTTGGCGGTCATCTGCCAGCGGCTGAGGAAGAATGCCTGGGTTGCTCCGGCTGCCAGCAGGATGTACAGGTCGGGGCGCAGGAGATAGGGCAAACCGCCTTCCAACAGCAGTTCCAGCAGGGTGTTAGCGATGGGGAAGTGCAGAGAATTGCCGAATAACTCTTGCAAAAAGATGGATTTTGCCGAGCCGTTTAACCGCGATTCGAGTCCGGGGGCTTGATTTTGCATCAGGGTGTGGGGCTGGG
>DYNS01000375.1 GCA_020720965.1 Anaerolinea sp.
CCGGGCGAACTGTAGCGATCATGCATCTCGCGCAGGTACGCCGCGCCGGCAAGGATGTTGTCGCGCGGCTCATATGGGTCGGCACCGAACCCATGACGGGCACGCAAACCGGCCCAGGTATCGGGCATGATTTGCATCAATCCCGCCGCCCCCACGCCGGATGTGCGCCTGATGGTGGAAGCAACCCTGACGGCGATTTCCGGGCTGCAACCTGCCCCCGCTGCCCCGGCATTGCCCGCCGCTACGGGCAGCCTTACCGGGCAGTTATCCTACCCCTCCGAAGCCATTCCGCCCTTGCGGGTGGTGGCATACCTGGCAGGTTCCGGGGCTTTCTTTAGCGTGGATACCGCCGCCAATCAGACAACCTACCGGCTGGATAACCTGCCGGAGGGTAAATATCAGGTCGTGGCGTATGTCCTCCCCGGCGGAGAGATGGCAGGCGCATACTCACAGGCGGTTTTGTGCGGTCTCACCGCCGAGTGCGCCGACCATGCCCTGGTAGATGTGATTGTCTTTGCCGGGGAAACCACCCCGGACGTGAATCTTTCAGATTGGTATGGCGTTATCGTCCCGCCCATGCCTTAAAACAAGTTTTTAACCCTCAGGAGGCAAAATGTCCGCAACTTTCCCCTCAGCCGAGTGGCTTTCTCTCTTTCAACAAAAATTGAATACCGATTCGCATTACGCTCAGGTTGCCAAAGCCTGGGAAGGCGATATGTATTTTGTCATTGAACCCGGCGGAAATTTAACCCAAACCGTCATCATGTATCTGGATTTGTGGCATGGTCAATGCCGCGCAGTGGAAGTGGTGGATGAGATTTCCAAATACAGCCCGGCTTTTACCCTGCGGGCAGCCTACCCTAACTTTGCGGCTGTGCTGGGAGGCAAGTTAGACCCCATGCAAGCCATGCTGACCCGCAAATTGGATGTGAAAGGCAACATGGGCGTAATGATGCGTAGCGTGCCTACCGTGTTGGATTTTGTGCGCTGTGCGCGAGAGATAACCGATTCCACCCTGTGAAGCGCCTAGCCTCCCAGCCATTTTTGCGCCATCCGGGGCAGGTCGGCGCTGTTGCCCTGGCGCAGGGTGCAGGTGGGCAGGCTTTCCAGGAACAGCCGCCCATATTGCTTGGTCAGAACCCTCCGGTCTAAGATTGCCACAACTCCCCGGTCACTGGCGGTGCGAATCAGCCGCCCGAAGCCCTGCCGGAATTTGAGAATTGCCTCCGGGATTTGGAACTCGTTGAACGGGTCTTCAAAGGTCTCGGAGCGGGCGGCAATAATCGGGTCGGAGGGAACTTCAAAGGGGATTTTGGTCAGAAAAACGACCGAAAGCGCCTCGCCGGGGACATCCACCCCCTCCCAAAACGAGCGGGTTCCGAGCAAAACGGCTTGGGGGTTGTTTTTGAAAGCATCCAACAGGGCTGCCGGACTTGCACCCTCGCCTTGTTCGTACACCTGAATTTCGTGCTGACTGAGGGGGCGGGCGATGCTTTGCGAAGCCCGTTTTAACTGGGCGTAACTGGTAAACAAGACCAGCATCCGCCCGCCGGTGGCGATGGCGGTTTGGATGATGCTGCGGTTTACGGCTTGTTCGTAGCCGGGTTGGTTGGGTTCAGGGATGTCTTTGCCCACAAAGAGCAGGGTGGCGTTTTCGTAGTCGTAGGGCGAGCCGAGGGTGAGTTCATCGGCTTCTTCAGCAGCGAGCACTCCGCGCAGGTAGGTAAAGTCGCTGGCGGCGGTGAGGGTGGCGGAGGTGAGGATGACGGATTCTTTTTCGTGCCAGAGATGCTTTTGAATGAGCGGTCCCACCCGCAGAGGGGCGGTGTTGAGGGTAAGGCGGTTGCTTTGGGGTTGAACTTCTATCCAGTAAATGGTTTCGTTGGATGGTTTATGAATCATCCCGCTGATGGCGGCTTCGGCTTCGCTGAGGCGGCGATACAGGCTGCTGAGGGCGCTGGCGGAGTCTTCCATCTCTTCCATTCCGGCGGCGTACAACTCTGAGGCGGCTTGGTAAAGTTCGGCAATGCTTTTTACGAGCAGGGACATGGTTTCTGCTGCCGTGCCCCAACTGATTTCGATGTTGTCCCAACCCGGTTGGGTGCGGCTGGCTGGCAAAATGCGGGTGGAGAAGGCATATTGGCTGGGGGGCTGCCCCTGGCGTTGATACGCCATAAATTCGCTGAGGGCGTAAAAGAAGTCTTTGCTGTAACTTTCCAGCCGGAAGGTGGTATCGCTGGCGCGTTGGGCGAGTTGACTCAGTTTGGCATAGTCGGAGGGGCGCAGGCTGCGTGCCGCGCCGAGGAAATGCCCCAAAACCCCGCTGGCAGAGCCGCCGATTTCTTTCAGCATCCGCTCGAAATCCTGCTGCGATAGCCGGAAGGACATGGCTCCGGTGGTGGCGCTTTCCAGGTGATGCCCTTCGTCTATGATGAGATACTGGTATTCCGGCAGGACTTTGGAGCCGGTCGCCACGTCTGAAAGCAGGAGAGCGTGATTGACGACCAGCAGGTGAGCGTTTTGCGCGGCTTGGCGGGCTTTGTAAAAGGGGCATTCTCCGCCCATGCGCCCGGCGCAGGTTTCGGCGGTGCAGGCGTCGTCTTCGGCGGAGAGCCGCCGCCAGACTTCTTTTTCGCCGGGGCGGTTGAGGTTGATGTCGCTGCGGTCGCCGCTTGCGCCGTTCCAACTCCACACCAGGATTTTGGCGAGGACTCGCATTTCGTCTGCGTTGTTGGCTCCGCTGCGCCGGATGATTTCCAGGCGGCGGGGGCAGAGGTAGTTGCCGCGTCCTTTGAGGATGGCGGCGCGTAAATCGATGCCGAGGGCGTTGCGGACGGTGGGGATGTCTTTTTGGATGAGTTGGTCTTGCAGGTTGATGGTGTTGGTGCTGATG
>DYNS01000376.1 GCA_020720965.1 Anaerolinea sp.
AACTGAAGGTCATCCGTAAAAATCGCCTTCCCCGTCCCCTTTTCCACCGCATCCGGGCGGATTTGCACCCTGCCAATCGTCTCGCCTTCGGTTGCCGAGGGCGGAATTTGCGGCTCTGCCACCGCCTCTCCCGTCCGCAGCGAATCCGCGGCAGCCAAGATGGCGTTTTCGATGGTGGGGTAGCCCGCACAGCGGCACAAAGTGTCTTTTAGCGCGTGCCGAATTTCGGCGGAGGTGGGTTGGGGTTTCTTTTGCAGCAGGGCGTAGGAGGTCATAATTTGCCCAGGGATGCAAAATCCGCATTGCACCGCGCCGTGCTTCACAAAGGCTTCTTGGAGGGGGTGCAGCTGCGCCTGTGAGGGGGCAAGTCCTTCAATGGTCACAATCTCTTTGCCGTTTGCCCGTTCTGCCGGGGTGGAGCAGGATAAAACCGGCTCGCCGTTCATCAAAACGGTGCAGGCTCCGCACTCTGCTTCGTTACAGCCAATTTTCGTCCCGGTCAGGTGCAGGCGTTTTCGCAACAGGTCTGCCAGCGTTTCGCCGGGGATGGGGTTTAGTTCGTACATTTGTTGGTTGACGGTTATTTTCATCTTTTTCGCCCTTTCACCAGTATTTCAGCTTTCCAGCGCCCTTTGCCAGGCGGTTTGCAGCCCTTGTTGCAGCAGGACAACCGCCAACTCGCGCCGATACTCTGCGGTGGCGCGGGCGGGGCTGCTGCGGAATTTTGCCTCCCCCAGCAGGGTTTCTTGCGCTTTGGCAAGAGTTTCTGCCGAGAGGGGTTTGCCTGCCAGGTAGGCTTCGGTTTGGCGGGCGCGGAAGGGAACAGGTCCGGCGGGTCCGATTGCCACCCGCGCCGCGAGAATCGTCTCCCCGTCTCTTTCCAGCCAGGCAGCCAGGTTGAGAATCGGCAGGGCGATGCCCTGCGCCCGCATGACGCGGGTGAAGGCGGAGGCTTGTCCCTTGCCCCTGAGGGACAGGTAAAAGCCCACCAGAATTTCCTCCCGCCCCAGGGCAGATTTGCCAGGACCGAGAAAAAGCTCGCTTAACGGGAGCAGGCGGCGGCTTTGGGGCGAAGCCACTTCCGCGTGGGCATCCAGCGCCAAAAGCCCCATCATGCCATCGGCGGCGGGCAGGGCGTGGGCAACGTTTCCGCCCAGGGTGGCAGAATTGCGTACCTGTGGACCGCCAATCAGCCCGCAGGCTTCTTGCAGCGCCGGGGCGTGCTGCCGCACCAGAGGCGATTCGGCAATTTGGTTATGCGGCACGCCCGCGCCAATGAAGAGCCGTCCGGCGCGGATTTCCAGGGCGCGTAGCTCGGCGATGCCGGTTAAATCCACCAGGGTATGCACGGGGGAGCGCCGTCCTTGTTGCAAATCCAGCATTAAATCAGTTCCGCCCGCAATGGGGATGGCGGGCGAAGGGGCGGAGGCGAGCGCCTCCAGGGCGGCTTGTACGGTTTGGGGTTGGAGATATTCTTTCCAAAGACTCATAGGGTCGGCTCCTTGTAGGGCAGGCGGCGGCACTTTTCGAGAGTTTCGCTCACGCCGCCGGGCAAAGCCGGGCGACCGCCGAACCAATGATGATAATATTCTTATTGTACCCCCTCCCCCAAGCCCCGCCGTGTGAGGGCAACCCTGCCCTCTTTTTTTTCGCCACGAGGGTACAATACCCCCACTTACCACTTACCACTTTTCACTTTCAGGAGTTGCCATGCAAGCCTATACCGAGTTTATAGACGAAGTCCTCTATGACGAAGCCGCCATCCGTAACCGGGTTGCCCAAATTGCGGCAGAAATAGACCACCAATACGCCGGGCAAGACCTGCTCCTCGTTTGCCTCCTGCGCGGAGGGCTTACCTTCACCGCCGACTTGAGCCGCCAAATTAGCCTGCCCCACGAGTTGGACTGCATGTCGCTTTCTTCCTACGGCGTAGGACATTACGCCTCTAGCGGCAATGTCCGTGTCAATTTAGATTTGCTGACCAACATCGAGGGGCGGCACGTCCTCTTGGTGGAAGATATTGTGGATAGCGGACGCACCCTCGCCCATGTCCTCTCCATGCTCCGCACCCGTGAGCCTCAGAGCGTGCGCGTTTGCGTGCTATTGGATAAGAAAATGCGCCGCGAAGTGCCGGTGCAGGTGGATTATGTCGGATTTGACGTGCCGGATAAATACGTCTTTGGCTACGGCATTGATATTGACGAGCGTTTCCGCCATCTGCCCTTCATCGCCACCGCCGACCTTGCCAAATATCAACCTCCCGCCCGGTGAACCAACCCTCAGGCAACCCCCCGCCAGAACTTTTTTACGCCGGGCGCTGGGTTGCGCTCGTGCGCGGCAAAGTCGTTGCCCAAGCCGCCACCCAACAAGAAGCCTTTCGGCTTGCCCGCCTCAGCCGCAGAAAAGACCCTCTCGAAATTCGTTATATGCCTCCTTTCCCCGTCAACTATCCTGTTTTGCAAACCATCCTCCAAAACCTGCCAACAGATACCTCCATCTACCTGGCAGGCGGCGCAGTTCGAGATGCCGTCCTTCAGCGCCCCATCCACGACCTGGATTTTGCCACCCCGCCTGGGGCGCTGCGCCTCGCCAAACGCCTCGCCGATAAACTCTCCGCCGCCTTCTTCCCCCTGGACGAAGAAAACGACACCGCCCGAATCATCCTCCAGCACCCGGATGGAAGCCGCGACCTGCTAGACTTTGCCGGTTTTCGCGGCGAAACCCTGCAAGACGACCTGCGCGGGCGCGACTTCACCATCAACGCCATTGCAATGGATTTACGCACCGGCGAAATTTTAGACCCCCTCGGCGGGCTTGCCGACCTGCAAGCCAAAATCCTGCGCCCCTGCTCCCCCACCGCTCTCACAGACGACCCCATCCGCCTGCTAC
>DYNS01000059.1 GCA_020720965.1 Anaerolinea sp.
AGCATGGCTTCTTCGCCGGAGGGGGCTTCGGTGACGACCAAGCCCTGGGCAATGGTTTCCAGGGCAGAACGCAGGAGGCGGCTGATTTCTCTCTGGTCATCCACAATCAATACACGGTATGCCATTGTTTTTTCTCCCTGTTAAGCTTTCCAGCAGGCGACCCAGTGGTCGGGGCTGGCTTGGCGAAATTCCGGTTCTTGTTGGGCGCAAATACTTTCGGCAATGGGGCAGCGCGGGTGAAAGCGGCAGCCCTTGGGCGGGTTGAGCGGGCTTGGCACATCCCCTTTTAGAATAATCCGCTCCCGGCGCAGGTTGGGGTCTGGCACGGGGATGGCGGACATGAGGGCGCGGGTGTAAGGGTGCAAAGGGTTGCTAAAGAGTTCATCGCGGTTGGTGAGTTCCACCATTTTGCCCAAATACATCACCGCCACCCGGTCCGAGATGTGTTCCACAACGCTGAGGTTGTGGGCAATGAAGAGGTAGGTTAAGCCGAATTCGGATTGCAGGTCTTTGAGAATGTTGAGAACCTGAGACTGAATGGAAACATCCAGGGCGGAAACAGGCTCATCGCAGACGATGAATTTGGGGCGCAGGGCAAGGGCGCGGGCAATGCCAATGCGCTGACGCTGTCCGCCGGAGAATTCGTGCGGGTAACGGCGGGCGTGATAGTCTTCCAGCCCGACTTTTTTAAGGGTATCCAGCATGATTTCAAAGCGTTGGCGCGGTTCGCCCACGTTGTGAATGTTGAGTCCCTCCATCACCGAGTCGCCGATGGGCATGCGCGGGTCGAGAGAGGCGTAAGGGTCTTGGAAAATGATTTGCATGTTGCGGCGCATAGATTTGAGAGAGGCGCCGCTGAGCCGGAAGACATCCTGACCATCGAAGATGACCCGCCCGTCAGTGGGTTCCACCAACCGGAGCATGGTTCTGCCTACGGTGGTTTTGCCGCAGCCCGATTCGCCTACCATGCCGAGGGTTTCGCCCTCCCGGACGGTGAAACTAACGTCATCTACCGCGCGGACATGGTCGGTAACGCGCTGTAAAAGTCCCTTGCGTACCGGGAAGTATTTTTTCAAGTTCTGAACTTGTACAAATTCGGGGTTAGGGGTCATGGCAGTTCCGGCTTTGTGGGGGGTTGGGAATTTTGATAGAGCCAGCAGCGCACCGTGTGACCGGCGGAAACCGTTTGGAGGGTGGGCTCCTGTCGGGTGCAGATTTCCAGCCCATGTTCTTCTCTGGCGCGGCAGCGCGGGGCAAAGCGGCAGCCGGGGGGTAGGTTTACCAGGTTCGGCACCGAGCCGGGGATGACCTCCAACCGGTCTTTGAGTTTGCCCAGGATGGGGATGGAGCCGATGAGACCCTGGGTGTACGGGTGAAGAGGTTCTTCAAAGAGGGGACCGACCGGGGCTTCTTCCACAATTTGCCCGGCGTACATGACGGCTACGCGCTCGCACATTTCCGCCACAACGCCCAGGTCGTGGGTGATGAGGATGATGGCTGTGTTGGTGTTTTGGCGCAAGTTCCGCATGAGGTCTAAAATTTGGGCTTGGATGGTGACATCCAGGGCAGTGGTGGGTTCGTCTGCGATGAGGAGTTGGGGTAAACATGCCAAGCCCATGGCTATCATCACCCTTTGGGCTTGCCCGCCGGAGAGTTCGTGAGGGTATGCCTGGGCGCGGCGGGCGGGGGCGGGGATGCCGACCATTTGCAGCAGTTCTACGGCGCGGGCTTCGCCGGGGGTTTTGCCCATGCCCTGATGCACGCTCAACACTTCGGCAATTTGCTCGCCGACCCGAAAGACCGGGTTGAGGGCGGTTTGGGGTTGCTGAAATATCATCGAGATGCGGTTGCCGCGTACCTTAATCATCTGCTCTTCGGTGGCGGCGGCGAGGTCTTGCCCTTGAAACAGAATGGAGCCTTCTACAATTTTTCCGGGCGGGCTGATGAGGCGCATGATGGAGAGGGAGGTAACGCTTTTTCCGCAACCGGATTCGCCGACCAAGCCCATCACTTCGCCGGGTCGGACGTAAAAATCCACGCCGTCTACGGCTTTTACAATGCCGTCTTCGGTGTAGAAGTAGGTTTTGAGGTTTGTGACTTGCAGGAGGGGTTCTTCATTCGTTTGTTGCGCCATTGTTTTCTCCGTCCAATAAGGTGGGTTGATTATAGCAAAAAAGCCCCCCGGCAACGGGGGCAGCCGGGAACAAAAACGGCTTGCCCGGAGCAGGCAAGCCGTTTTTGTCTATTCGGGGTGGGGTCAGTCTCTTCGATGGGTGCGGACTACGCTGGCGATACCGATGATGCCCAGGTATAGCCCGCTGACCGAAGCGGCAAAGGATAAAAAGTTGAGCAAAAAGGTGGAAGGCAAAATCTTGACCACGATGAGCAAGGGCAACAGAAAGCCCATCAGGACGAGGAAAAAGCCAAAGACCAAAAGCAGGCGAGGATTTTCGATGCTCATTTGTGCAGCCAGCAAGAAACCTGGTGATTCGGTTGCAGGGAAACTTCCACCGGGTTGTTTACGTCACATTCACCCGCTATCATGCGGGTGCAGCGGGGGTGAAAGCGGCAGCCTGTGGGCGGCTTGACGAGGCTGGGGGGTTCTCCCGGCGGAATCTCTTTGTAGGTGAGGGCGTTGCGGGCATCCGGTTCGGAGGTGCCGGTAAGGAGCGCCTGGGTGTAAGGGTGGGCAGGGGATTTGATGAGGGCGCGGACTTCCGATTTTTCTACCAGTTGCCCGGCGTACATGACAAAGATGCGCTCGGAGAAGTAACTGACGGTGGAAAGGTCGTGGGTGATGTAGATGACGGCGAGGTTGTGTTTCTCTTGCAAGCCGCGCAGGAGTTTGAGAATTTCCACCCGCACCGATGCATCCAGCATGGAGACGGGTTCGTCTGCGACCAGGAGTTTTGGCTCCATAATCATGGCGCGGGCGATGACGACCCGCTGCTGCTGCCCGCCACTGAGCATGTGAGGGAATTTCTCCAGGAAGTCGTCCACCGGGGCGAGTTTTACTTCTTCCATCATTTTGCGGATGCGGGCGAGGCGTTCCGACTTGCTTTTTACGCCGCCGATGATGAGGGGTTCTTCCAAAATGCGGTGTACCGACATGAAGGGCGGCAGAGCGCCAAAGGGGTCTTGCTGTACGTAGCCGACTTCGGAGTGGTAGCGGCGCATTCGGTTGCCGTCAAAGGCACTCAGGTCTTCGCCATTGAAGATGATTTTGCCTTTGGTGGGTTGGTATAGCCCCAAGATGGTTTTCATCAGGCTGGATTTTCCGCAGCCGGATTCGCCGACTACGGCAATGGTTTCGCCTTCGTGCAGGTCAAAGCTAACGCCGTCTACGGCGCGGACGTAACCAGCGTGACCGAAGCCCCAGCGGCGCAGTTCAAACCAGACGTTCAGGTTTTGCACCGAGAGCAGGATGCCGCGTTGGTCTTTTTGGGTTTGGGTTGTTTCTTGGTTTGTGTAAGACATGCCAGGCTCCTGCTTATTGGTGCAGCCAACACTTAACTTTGCGCCCGTCTTTTTCAAAAACCGGGGGTTCTTCGCTGCATTTTTCGTAGCGTTTGGGGCAACGGGCGGCGAAGCGACAGCCCGTGGGGGGGTCTACCAGGCTGGGAGGTTGCCCCACGATGAATTCCAGTTCGCGTTGTTCGCTCAGGCGCGGTACGCTTGCCATGAGTTTTTGGGAATAGGGGTGCAGGGGTTGTTCAAAGAAGCGGGCGGCGTCACTGGTTTCCACAATCTGCCCGGCGTACATCACGGCGACATCGTCCGCCAGTTCGCTGGATGTGGCAATATCGTGAGTAATGAGGATGAAACTAAGCCCCAATTCTTTTTTGAGGCGCTTGAGGACGTTGAAGATGTTTGCCTGAGTGAGGACATCCAGGGCGGAGGTGGGTTCGTCCAGAATGACCAGGCTGGGGGAGGTGACCAGCGCCATGGCGATGGCAACCCGCTGACGCATTCCGCCGCTTAATTCGAAGGGGTAGCGGTTGAGAAAGTCTACCGATACGCCAACATGTTGGAACATTTTCGCCGCCATTTCCATGGCTTCTTGCTTGCTTACGCCCATGTGGATGATGGCGGGTTCTGCGACCTGTTCGCCAACCCGCAAAACGGGGTTGAGGGCGTTCATGGCGGCTTGGGGAACGAGGGACATGGCAGCCCAGCGAATGTTTTGACGGTACTGCTCTTCGTCCAGGGTCATTACGTCCCGGTCTTCCAGGTAGATTTTGCCGGAATAGGCGTGGACGTTGCGGGGTAAGAGGCGCAAGATGGCTTTGGCGAGGGAACTTTTGCCGCAGCCCGACTCGCCAAGGATGACAACGGCGCGGTTGTAGTCCAGTTCAAAGTGAACGTTATCTACGGCTTGAACAACGCCCTTGCCTGCCCGGAAGTACAGGATGAGGTCTTCTACGCGGAGTAATTTTTTGTCTGCCATGGCTACATGCCTCTCAGGCGCGGGTTGAAAATGCGGTCGAGCGCGAAGCCAAGCATGGCAAAGGCGAGACCGGTAATCATCAGCAGGACGGCGGGTTCCAAAATCCAGTAATAGAGTCCTTTGTAGAGAGCGGCGTTGACCTGAGCGTCATTGATGATTTTTCCCCAGGTGGGTAAGACGGGGTCGCCCAAGCCTAAAACCGCCAGGGATGCTTCCAGAAATACGAAGGCGGGGACGGAGGACACCAGGCCGGGGATGAGCAGGGGTATCATGCGCGGGATGAGGTATTGGAAGATGATGCGGGCGTTGCTTGCGCCGTATGCCCGTGCGGCTTCGATGTAGGTTGACTCTTTGACTTGCAGGAAAATGGCGCGATAGCCTTTGATGCCGCCGGTGAAGATGCTGAGCAGGATGGTGACGCTGAGAATCGTCCAGATGCTGCGGCTATAAAAGGTGCCGACCATGATGAGGATGGAGAGAAAAGGCAAAACCAGGTTGACTTCGGTGATGCGCTGGATGAGTTCATCTACCCAGGAGCCGTACCAGGCGCCGACAGCGGCGATAATCATGGTCAGGATGGAGGTGCCGAGGGAGGCGACCAGCCCAAAGGCGAGGGCTATCGGCACGCCCCAGAGCAAGGGGACGGTGAGGTCGCGGCGTTGGTGGTCTGTGCCTGCCCAACCAGCAACCAAACCGTGAAAGACGAATTCGGCATCCAGATTGCTGCCTTGCTCAAAGGTGACTCCCTCTACAACCAGGGTGTAGGTTCCTTTGATGGGTGCGCCGGTTTCGGCTTTTTCTGGCAGGAAGAGGGCTTGGACGGGGTTCATGCCGCCGAGTCTGCGAACCAGTTTTTCATCTTGCGAGAAGCGGAAGGTTTGTTCGCGGCTGATGCCGGTGTTAGCGACCCGGATTTCGCGCCCGTCTGGGGTTTTCCAGAGAATGGTTACGAAGGGTTGCTTTTCCAGGTAATTGGATTTGAAGTACAACATCATCTCTTGCGGGAAGTCGTCGTAGTTGTAGTCAAACTGGTAAGTGAGGGTGATGCGGCTGGTTTCGCCGTTGTCTTGCACCTGTTTGACTTGCGGGTTGTCCTCGCTGCGGATGATGAAGGATTCGGGTTGTTTTTTGTCGGTAAACCAGTTGAGCCAAAGGGGCGGGGCGTATTTGGGGTTCTGATACCATACGTCTTCGCCGCCTCGCCAGAGGCGGATGGCTTCGGCGTAGGGGATGGTTACCATGGCGTAGGCGGCAACGCCGAAGAGAGCCAGAATGACCAGACCGCCCGCCAGGGCGGATGGGTATTGACGGAGGTCTCGAAGGAATTGTTGGATTGTTTTCATGTTAATTTCCCTCGCCTACTTTGACGCGCGGGTCTACCAGCGCGTACACAAAGTCTAACAAAAATACGGTAAGGGCGAGCAGGTATGCGTAAATGATGGTGGAGCCAACAATGACCGGCGTGTCGTAGAGACCGATGGCGCGGTACATGGTGCGCCCCAAGCCGGGCCATTGAAAAATGGTTTCGGTAATGATTGCGCCCGTCCATAAGCCGATGAGCAGCAAGGCGAAGTTGGTGATGATGGTGGGCAGGGTGGGACGCAGGATGTAGCGGCTTTCAATATCGCGGGCGGGCAAACCTTTGGCTTTCGCCATTTCCACATAGTCTTCGCTGGAGTAGATGAGGAAGAAGGTGCGCCAGTTGTAGATGCTGATGAAGATGGCGCTGATGATGAGAGCAGAGGAGGGCAGGATGAGGTGTTCCAGCACGCTGAGGGTGTAATCCAGCGGGTTTTCCGGCGGGGGGGCAGAGACCATGCCGCCAAAGGGGAGAACTTTGAAGATGGCTGCAAAGATGAGGATGAGAAAAATTCCGTAAAACCAGGGCGGGGCTGCGGAGGTGGGGGAGAGGGTGATGATGAGTTTGTCCCAGAAGCTGCCGTAGCGGCGCGAAAGCCCCAGCGCGAGGAAGATGCTGACGAAGAAGAGGAACAGGTTTGCAGTTCCCATCAGTAGCAGGGTGGAGGGGAGGCGCTCCAAAATGATGAGGCGGACTTGTTTGGAGCCGCTGTCACTGGTCATGTTGATAGCGCGTCCCAGATTGAGGGTGAGGGCGTTGCTGAGGTAGTTGAGGCTGCGAACTGCCAGAGGACGGTTTAAGCCCAGGCGTTCTTCTTCCAGGGCTACTTTTTCTTGCACCAGTTTGTTGCGGGCATCCGGGGCGAGGTTTTTGTTGGCTGGGTTGGCGACAACCTGCATGGTGATGCGCTCACGAATTTCGCCGCGCATAATTTCATCTACGTAGCCGCCCATGTTGGCAATCATAATCGTCAGGTAAACGCCGATTATGATGGTCACAAATAAAGTAAAAATGCGCACGGCGGTATAACGCGCCACGCGCCCAAAAGCGGAACCTGATTTTTTTTTGGAACCTTCACCAGGCTGAGAACCCAAGTTCATAATGGAGCCTCTTTAGTAGGATAGCCAGGGGCAAGGAAATCCTCGCCCCTGGCTGATGTGAACCAACTTTCAGGGAATTACGGTGCGGTTACGAAGTCGAAAGTGGTGAAGGTGGGGATGCTGACGGGGAAGGGAACAACTGCGATTTCCAGTTTGTTCGCGCCCGCTTCAAAGGCTTTGGTCATTTCGGAGGTCAGGTTGACGACATACTGACCATCGGCAACGGCTTCGGCTTCTCCAACGGCAACGATTTCGTTTTTGGCGTTGTAGAGGATGTATTTGACGGTCTTGATGTCTGCCTGCGGGTAGGCTTCGCCGCCAAAGGTGACGAAGACATCGAAGGAGGCTTCGCCGCCGATGGTGACGTTGGCAGAGCCGTCAACTTCTACTTCAGCAATCTTGGGTTCGCCGTAAACAGCCCAGCGGTCGGCGAGGTCGGCGTAGTCGGCAAAGTTTTTGAGGGTGAGGGATTTTTCGGTGGTGAAGACTTTGTCCAACAGGTAGGGACCGGAGGAGACCCAGAAGTGGCTGTGTTCGCCGTAGAAGGCTTTGAGGTTGGCGTAGCGGGCAGCGGCTTCTTCGGCGGTGACGTATTCACCGAGGACGGAAGCGTAGGGGATGTAGGCTTCGGCTTCTGCCTGGTCCAGGTATTTGGCGAGGATTTCGAGGCTGGGTCCGCCGATGAAGGAGGTCCATTCGATTTCGGCGGCATCGGCTTTGTCGGCAGAGTAGGCGAGTTCGCCGTTTTCTTCTGCGAGGTTGGCAATGGCGATGGTGTGCCAGGGGGCTTCGCCGTAGCCGTATTGGGGCCACATGGTGCTGACGTTCAGTTCGGCGTCGAGGGAGTAGCCATCGGAGTAGTATTCGATGACGAGGGGTTCAACCGAGACGACTTTGAAGCCCTTGAAGACGGAGAGGAAGGAATCGAGGTTGGAGGCGCGGGATTCGTCGTAGAGTTTCGATTCGGGTTTGGCGGGGTCGAAGGTCATGACCATGCCGAGCATCATGTCGGCGAAGGAGAAGTTGCTACCATCGTGCCATTTGACGGTTTCGTACAGGTCGGCGGGGTAGTAGACTACGCTCTTGACCTGGGCGGTTGCGCCTTCGGGGAATTTCTCGCCAACGGTGACCCATTTCTGGTTCACGGCATCCCAGTCGGCATAGGCTTCGGCGGGAACGGCGATTTCGGCTTCAAAGGCGAGGTCAACCCATTCCAGAGTCTTGCCAACAGGCAAGCCTTCGGTGACGGTGACTTCGGCGCGTTCGATGCGGAGGGGGTTGACGAGACCGGTGTGGGGGTCGTACATCACGCCCGCGCCGGTGGTGCCGCGCTGGGCAGAGGCATCAAATGCCCAGTTGGAACCGGCAATCGGGTTCCAGGGGTCTACGAGCAGGTCGGGCTGACCCCACTTCATTTGTCCACCTTCCTGCCCGGCAAAGCGCAGGGTGTAGGCAGCAATCTGAGCGCCGTCAATACCGGCGGCGAGGTCGTAGGTTACTTCAACGTTTTCGCTGTAGGGGGCGAAGTTCTTACCGTCGATGAGCCAAACGTGCCAGGATTCTTCCAGAGAGAGTTCCAGAGCGCGGGAGAAGGCGGCTTTGCGTTCTTCCAGGTTTTGGAAGCGGTTGTAAGCGAGGTCATCTGCCAGTTTGGCGTATTCTTCGCTGGGGGTATATGCCTGCCAGAGCGGGGAGAAACCGTAGGCACTGGAGGGGGTGTCGAAGAACTGGAAGTTATCGCCCTGGTCGCGGTCGATGACGGTGGCGCTCCAGGCGCCGGTGTAGATGTGCCAAGCGCCATCCGCCGGGTCGCCGAGTACCCACAGGGGGGAGGCTTCGGAGGAGGTCTTGTATTGGCGGTCTACGGTGAAGCCGATGCTTTCGAGCTGGTTGGCTACATAATCGCCAATCGGAACACGGGTTCCATCGCTATCGTTGCGGATGAGGAAGATGAGGGTAACGGGAGCGCCGTTATAGTTCCATTTTCCATCCACGAGTTCTGCGCCCATGGCGAGCATTTCTGCGTCAATGGCGGCTTTGGCTTTTTCGGTGTCATAAGCGTATTTGGCTTCGAGACCGCGCACAACTTCAGCCTGGTCGGCATAGTCGGGGAATTGGGTGGTGATGGTGAAGAACTTGGCAAGACCGCCGCCCGCGTAAACTTCCTGGTTGATGTATTCGCGGTCGATGAGCCAGTTCATGGCTTCGCGCACTTTGGCGCTGGAAAAGGGGTTGAGTGCGCCGGTGGCGAATTCGGAGGCGGGGTTGAAGGTCAGTTCGTAGTACAGGCCGTTTTGGGAAGAGTATTTGAGGCCCGCGTCTTTAATCGCCGGAAGGTCGGCGGAGGAAAGCCCGGAGGCGTAAATGTCGATGGCTTGGGCTTGAATTTGGGTGACGGCGGCATCGGCATCTACAACCGAGAAGACGATTTCATCCAGCCAACCGCCTTTGCGGGTGGTGGGGACGGGGGTGGGTTCCGCAGTGGGTTCGGGAACGGCGGTGGGTTCTGCGGGGGCTTCGGTGGCGGCAGGGGCTTCAGCGGCGGGGGCTTCGGTGGCAGCCGGGGTTCCGCAGGCGGCAAGCACCATGCTGGCTACCAGAATGAGACCAAGAACGGTCATTAAGCGATTTCGTAACATGAGTATTTCTCCTCCTGAGAGAAAGATTTGAGATACGGTACAGGGATAGGATGGGAATTGTGGCGGATGTTATTTTGACCAATCACCTCCTGAGTATTTTGTATAGACAAATAGGCTGGTTAATCCAGTATCGGAGACTATAGCATAAGCAATTTGGTGAGTCAAGATAGTTAAAAATGAGATTAAGGGATTCTTAGAATTGGGGAGGGGTGCTTAGCGGCAGGTTTCGGCGTAATCCAACTCTTCGATGTTCCAAAGGTCGTTGAGGGTGTAGGCGTTGAGGTTGAAATTGCACATATCTGGTCGGCTGACGGCGGCTTTGATGCGCATGTAAAGGGGGATGAAGGGCAGGTCGTTGGCAAAAATCTGCTGAGAGCGGCGGTAGGCTTCGGCGTGTTCTGCCTGGTCGGGCAGGGTGCGGTTTGCCTGTCGGCAGAGGGCATCGAAGTCGGCGTTTTGGTAGGCGCTGACGTTCATCCCTATCCAGCGATTTTCGGCGGAGGGGATGTTTTCGGTCTGGAGCAGGGCGCAGGCGGGTTCGGCTCCGCTGACGGCTACGGCGTATTCTGCTAGGTCGAATTTTCTGCCGAAGAGAATCCCATCCGGTCCGGCGGCGTAGAGTTCATCCTGGCTGAGGTGGGTGAGGTTGACCTGAACGCCGCACTGCGCCAGAGATTGAGTGAGGATTTGAGCGGCTTGGCGGCGCTGCACGGCAGAGGTGGTGACGTATTGCAGGCTGAGGGGGGTTCCCGCCGGGATGTTGGCAACGGTAACGGCAAGGCGGGGCGTAGCGGGGTTCTGGTCAGTATCCTGCCAGCCGAGTTCTTCCAACAGAGCAATGCCGGCGTTGGGGTCGTAGGGGTATTGGGCGGCATCCGGGTTGAAGAGGGGGTGGTCTGGCGAGACGTAGGTGTGCGGTACGGAGGCAAGCCCTGCCAAAACCTGTTGGGTTACGCCTGGGCGGTCTAGACAGTAGGCAATTGCCTGACGGGTGCGGGCATCCGCAAAGAGGTTGGGGCGGTCGCCGAGGGCAAGGTTGTAGCCGTCATCGTAAGAGGCGGGGGCAAGACCGAAGTCCAACCTTTCCATAATGGAGGTGGAGGAGGTGAGCAGGCGAACCTGGTCGTTGCGTTCCAACTCGGTCAGCAGGTCAATTTCGCCTTCCAGGCGCAGGCTGGGGTCTAAAATATCACACTGGCCGGCGACAAGAGCGCCGATGGCGGCGGGGGCATCGGCATAGAAACGGAAGAGGAGGGTGTTAAAGACCGGTAAGCCCAGGTCGGCGCGGAAGTAGAGGGGGTTTTTCTCCAGGCGGATGTATTTTCCCGGTTCCCATTCTGCCAAGCTGTAAGCGCCCCAGCCCAAAAGGGGGCGTTCTTCCAGCGAGGCGGAGGCGAGTTGGGCGGGGCTAAGGTTGCGCCAAGCCCAGGCGTGATGCGGCAAAGGGGGGAAGAAGTTATCGGCGTAGGTTGGGTCTATAAAACCGGGTAATCCCCACCATTGGGTGGTTTTTTCGTCCAGCGCCTCGTAGGAGGCGGTGTGGTCGGTGAGGTATTTGTCGGAGGGGGTGGCGGAATCGGTGGCGAGTTGGTAGGCGTAGAGGCTATCTTCGGCGGTGAGGGGTTC
>DYNS01000060.1 GCA_020720965.1 Anaerolinea sp.
CCCCCCGCCGCCGAAAGCGCAGATGACCTGGACTGGTTCATTGGTCACACCCCCGCCCCCGGCGAAACCGCCCCGCCAACCCCTGCCGCACCCTCCCAGCCAAGCGCCTTTCACCTGCCCATGCTACGCCTTATTGGGCAAATTGGCGCCACCTACCTGGCAGCCGAAGGTCCAGACGGTTTATACCTGGTGGACCAGCACGCCGCCCACGAGCGCGTCTTGTTTGAGAAACTGATGGCGCAGCACGAGCAGAAGAAAATCGCATCCCAGGCGCTTTTGCACCCCCAGACCCTCACCCTGCCGCCTGCCAGCGCCGCCCTGCTCCAACATCAACTCCCCACCCTGGCGCAGTTCGGCTTTGCGGTGGAAGAATTTGGACCCAACACCTTTCAAATCCGCGCCATGCCCACCCTCTTCGGCAACGCCGACCCAGCCGCCGCCTTGCAAGCCCTGGTGGAAGACTTTGAAGAAGACGAAACGCCTCTGCAAGAAGAGTTGGAAGCGAAAATTGCCGGGCGGGTTTGCAAACGGCTGGCAGTCAAAGCCGGGCAAGCCCTCAACCCCCAAGAGCAACGCGCCCTGCTGATAGACCTGGAGAACTGCGAATCGCCCCGTACCTGCCCGCACGGCAGACCCACCATGATTCATCTTTCGGTGGACATGCTGGAACGCCAATTTGGGCGCAAAGGCGCGAGATAGGAAACCCCATGCAAGCCCTCTGGCTGGAAAAACAAAAAACAAAATGGCGAACAGACCTGCCCCTGCCCCAGCAAGAAGGTCAGGCGCTGATTAAGGTGCGCCTGGCGGGCATCTGCGGCACCGACCTGGAAATGACCCGAGGCTACTATCCCTTCACCGGCATCCCAGGGCACGAGTTTGTAGGCGAGGTGGTTGCCAACGCCCCGGCAGAATGGATAGGCAAACGGGTGGTGGGCGAAATCAACCTCACCTGCGGCAACTGCCACGCCTGCCAAACCGGAAGCCCCACCCATTGCGAAAATCGCTCCGTTTTGGGCATTTTGGGCAAAGACGGAGTCTTCGCAGAATATGCCAGCCTGCCCCTGGCAAACCTGCACCTCGTCCCGGACGATGTACCAGACGAAATGGCAGTCTTTACCGAACCTCTCGCCGCCGCCCTGGAAATAAACCAACAGACTCACATTCAGCCCAGCCAACGCATCTTACTGGTCGGCGCGGGGCGGCTGGGGCTGCTTACCGCTCAAACCCTGGCGCTCACCGGCGCAGACCTGCAAGTGCTGGCACGTTACCCCCGCCAAATCGAAATTTTGCACAACCAGGGCATCGCCACCATCCGGGAAGAAGAAATCCGCCCCCGCGCCTATGATGTGGTGGTGGAAGCAACCGGCTCCGCTGCTGGTTTTGCTCTGGCGCAAAAAGCCTTGCGCCCACGCGGAACCCTGGCGCTTAAAAGCACCTACGCGGGCAACTTAACCCTCAACATGTCTGCCCTGGTGGTGGATGAAATTCAATTGATTGGCTCACGCTGCGGACCTTTTGCGCCCGCCCTGCGGCTGATGCAAAGCCGCCGCGTAAACCCCCTGCCCCTCATTGCAGCGGAATTCCCGTTAAACCAGGCTGCCCAGGCTCTGGAACAGGCTGGGCAGCGGGGAATGCTGAAGGTTCTGCTAAGAAACGGCGGTTAACTTCACTGCCGGGGGATGGAAACCCGAAAGCTGGTTCCCTCCCCTGGTTTGCTTTTTACTTCAATCCGCCCGCCGTGCCCCTGCACAATCTGCTTGCAGATGGAAAGCCCCAAACCCGTACCCGCCACCTTCGTTTCCATCCCCTTCACGCGGTAGAACTTCTGAAACAGGTTGGGAATTGCCTCCTCCGGGATGCCCATCCCCGTATCCGCGACTGTGATATGCCAAAAATGCTCGTCCATCTCCGCGCGAACGAGAACCCTGCCGTTGGCGCGGTTGTATTTAATGGCGTTGCTCACCAGGTTAAGCACAACCTGCTTCATCTTGTCCCGGTCTGCCATCACAACCGGAATTTCCGGCGAAACTTGTAACTCAATGCGAATATGATGCTCCTCGGCTTTGGATTGCATCACGGCTTTGCATTCTTCCAGCAGGGGTAGCAGCGGAAAAGTGGATTTGCTAAACTGCACCCTGCCCGACTCCAGCCTCGCCAGGTCTAAAAACGAGGAGGCGAGCGAGTTAAGGCGGATGGTTTCCTGGTGAATGTTGGTAATAATCTGCTCGGATTGGTCGCGGGAGATTTCTGGGCGCAGGAGCAGGTAGGTGGCAGTGCTGAGAGAAGCGAGGGGGGTTCGCAGTTCGTGAACAAATTCCGCTATCAGGTCGGATTGATGAAAGAGACGGGTGTTTTCGATGGCAATGGCGGCTTGCGCGCCCAAAACGGTGAGCAAGTCTTCATCGGTTTGGTTAAAGGTTCCTTTCACTTTGTTCAGCACTTCCAGCACGCCCACAACTTTGTCTTTGGTAATGAGCGGCACGCCCAACAAAGTTTTGTGATTAAAACTAAGGGTTTGCGAGACGTTCTTAAAAAAGCGGGTGTCGGTTTTTACGTCATCGCTGCGTACCGGCTGACGGTTGGTCACAATCCAACCCGCGAGGCTGTCCATCGGCACGACCATGCCGCGCATCAGCGGGTCCATGTTTGTGGCGACCTGAAAGTACAACTGCCGGGCCGCATCGTCATACAGCAAAATGGAGGCGGCTTCGGCTTCGGTAATGTCGCGGGCGGCGCTGATAATGCGGGTGAGGAGGCGGTCTAAATCCAGGGTGGATGCCAGGTCGCGGGAAATTTCGATGAGGCGTTTGTAACGTTCCAGGTTTTTCTCGGCAATATCAATCATGCAGTACCTGCCTTAGGATGGCGGGGAGAATGGTTACGACATCATGGGTCAGAACAACATCTGCCCGGACGTTGAGGTAGGTGGGAGTGTGGTTGAGAATGATGAGGTGAGCGCCCTGGTCTATGGCTTGCATGGGCAAACCGGCAACGGGCAGCACTTCCAGGGAGGAGCCAATGACGAGAATCAAATCGCAGGCGCGGGCGGCTTGGCGGGCAAGGTGAAGGGCTTTGTAAGGCAGTTGCTCACCAAAGAGGATGACATCCGGCTTGAGAATGGCTCCGCAAGCCGGGCAATGCGGCAATGCCCCGGTCTGCACGAAGGGGGGCAGGAATTCCTCGTAGCCATATTGTTGGTAACACTGGGTGCAAGATAGGCTGGCAAGAGTGCCGTGCGTCTCTATGACCCCCTGAGAACCGGCTTTAGTGTGCAGCATATCAATATTTTGGGTGATGATGCTGTGCAAAAAGCCGTGTTGTTGCAATTTTGCCAGGGCAAGGTGAGCCGGGTTTGGCTCTGCCCGAAAGATTTGCCCGGCAAGAGGGCGAAACCAGGAGAAAAAATGCTCCGGGTGGGCGCGGAAGGTGTTGATGGAAGCCACTTCCAGCGGCTCTTCACGAGACCATAAGCCCGTCCCCTCGGAGCGGAAGTCTGGGATGCCGGAGGGGGTAGAGATGCCCGCCCCGGTAAGGGCGACCGCCTGCCGGGCGTTTCGTATCAATTCGGCGGCGTATTCCACCTGTTCCTGAACCGGGTCTAAAAAGTTCATCGCGGTCAGGCGGCGCGGGGGGCGCGTGCCTCCACTTTGGAGGCAAAAGCGTTGTATTGTTGGGTGGTAAGGCTTTCCTGCTGCACCGTGTATGCCAGCGAATGTTGGCGGGCGGCTTGCAAAAGCAATTCCGGCGCGGGGGTGAACGTGGCATCTACGGGGAAGTTCATCCGCTCCTGCACCTGCGGCACCGATAATTGCGATTCGGAGCGCAGGCGATAATTGGCAACCATGTGAACCCGACTTTTTTCTATACCCAGGGTAAGCAAGTCGTCTAAAAAGGTGCGGGCATGGATGAGGGCATTATCGAAAGGCTCCACAACCAGGACAATTTCATCCAACCCTGGCAGTAATTTTTGGTTAAGAGCGTTCAGCCCCGTTCCCAAATCCACAATGCTAAAGCGTGCCATAAAGCGCAGACGCTGAAGAATGGTCTGAAACTGCTCGGCAGAGCCTTCACGCGCCTGGGCTTGGCGGGGCTGGGCGCTGGCGACCAGAATATCAATGCCGGAGGCGTGCATCAGCAGGTGTTCCTTAATCGCCTGGCGGGTAATTTCGGCGGGGGGCATTTGCAAAAGGTCGGTCAGACCCGTCATCGGCAGGAGATTCAGTTCAATGGGCAGCAGGGAAGTCCCCAGGCAAAAATCCGCCAGCACAACCGAAGCGGAATTGCGCTTTTGCAAAGCCGCCGCGAGGTTGGAAGCGACGGTTGTAACGCCCAACCCGCCCCGCGAGGCAAGAACCCCAATCTGGTAGCCGGATGGTTCGGTGGGGTTGGTGACGGGGTTCAGCCGGGTTTTGGCAGAGCGGGCGAGCAGGGCTTTAACATGGGCGTGCAGTTCGGAGGGGTGGGTGGGCTTGGTCAGGTAGTCATCTGCTCCGGCTTCAAAACCCGTCACCTTGTCGTCCAACTGGCTTTTGGCGGTAAACATTAAAATAGGGATGTTCACCGTCTTTTCGTTGGCGCGCAGGTTGCGGGCAACCTCGTAGCCATCCATGCCGGGCATCATCACATCCAGCAAAATCAAATCTGGAGGAGTCTGAAAGGCAAGTTGCAACCCCTGTGGACCGTTGTTTGCAGCGGCAATTTGGTAGCCTTGCTTTTGCAACATCAGCCCTACAAGGCGCAGGGTGTCCAGGTCGTCATCAATAATCAAAATTTTTTCGGGCATTGTCACCATCTCCATTGCAGAATGCGCTCTCAGTTTAGCATTAAGGTTATTTTCAAGCAAGCATCGGCAGGGCGGGGGAGTTGCAAAATCATAACCGCCTGAATACAATGGACACATGACAACGCCAAACGCCTCCCCCCGCTGGAACGCGACCACCAAACTGGTGGTTGCCCTTGCCCTTTTGGGCATTTTCTCGGCTTTGCTGGTTAAATTTCAAAGCCTGGTGCCGCCTCTCTTCCTCGCCATCACCCTGGTATACCTGCTTTACCCGGCGGCGGCGTTTCTCAACCGCAAAACAGGCTTAAGATGGGGCGCATCGGTAGGGGTTGTGTATCTTCTTTTGGTTTCAATATTCGCCGGTTTGCTAACCGTTGCCGGGCTGGAAGTGGGGGCGCAGTTGGAAAGTCTGCTGAACCTGGTGCAAAACAGCCTGGAACGCCTGCCGGAGATAATTCAGACCTTTAGCCTATCCCTGCCCACCAACATCGGCGGCATCCCCATCAACACCACCAACCTGGATTTGAACAGCCTCAGCGCCCAAATCATAGACTCGGCTCAGGCAATGCTGGGGCAAACCGGCGAGCTGCTCGGCTCTTTTGCCAGCGGAGCCATTAACACCCTGGGCTGGAGCGCCTTCATCCTGCTGGTTTCCTTCTTCCTACTGGCAGAAAGTGGCGGGCTGCAAGAGAAAATTTTGGCGGTGGAACTGCCCGGCTACGGGCAGGATTTTAAGCGCATGGGGCAGGAGTTGGGCAGCATCTGGAACGCCTTCCTGCGCGGGCAATTCATCCTTATCGGCAGCGCCATTCTCATCTACACCGTCATCCTGGGCGGGCTGGGGGTGCGCTACGCGGTAGGGATTGCCCTTCTGGCAGGTTTGGCGCGTTTCCTCCCCTATGTTGGACCCCTCATCACCTGGACGGTGCTGGGCTTGGTCAGTTACTTTCAGGCATACAAACCTTTTGGGGCAGGCCCTTTCTTTTACATGGCGCTGGTGCTGGTCATTGCCTGGCTGGTGGATGTGATTTTGGATAATGTCGTCTCGCCGCGCATCATGGCAGAGGCGCTCAAAGTTCACCCTGCCGCCGTGCTGGTTGCCGCCATCCTGGCTTTAGATTTGCTGGGCTTTGTCGGAGTCATTGTCGCCGCCCCCATCCTCGCCACCTTTCAACTGCTAACACGCTATCTTATCCGCAAACTTTTCGACCTGGATCCCTGGGAGGGCATTGTCGAACACCCTCAGCCGCCCTCTCTACGTCTGCAAGTACAAGCCTGGTGGCAAAAAATAAATTTACAAAAAAATAACACCCGAAAGCCCAAAGGCTGATTTATAATCTGCCAAAAAGGAGAACGATATGTCTAAAACCCCCCAACCCGAAACCGAAACCCTGGCAGAAACTGAAAACTACCTGGTCTGGAAAGCCGAAGAGCCGGACGGCGAAACCACCTATCACCTGGAGTTGAACAACCTCACCGTTCACTTCTTTCAGGAAGAGTGGGAAGAATTCCAGGAACTGATTCGCGCTCTGGAATAGAACAAAGTATGCCGGAATAAAAAACGACCTGTATGGCAGGTCGTTTTTTATTCCGGCGGGGTCGCCAAACTTAATCTTCCGAGTCTTCTTTGAAGAGGAAGGTGAGAACAATGCTGACAACGCTGACGACCAGCGCGCCCAACAGGGCTGCGCCGAAACCATCCACCGTAAAGCCCACTCCAAAATTCGTCCCAACCGAACCGGCAAGCCAGAACAGGAAGGTGTTGATGACCAGGGTAAAAACACCCAGGGTGAGAATGATGAGGGGGCAGGTAAGCACTTTGAGCAGGGGACGCAGCAGGGCGTTGAGAAAGCCGAAGATGAGCGCAAGCCAAAGGAACGAAAGCCAGTTGCCAGACTGGGCATGAATGCCAGGCACAAAGGCAACTGCCGCATAAAGAGCGACAGCGTTAATCAACCAGCGAACGAGAAAGCGGGGCATGAGAAACATCCTTTCTGGGGTAGAGTTTGCTTTTCATATACGCCCTTTGTCGCTTTGCAGTTGCATCCATACCAGGGTGCGCTGAGGGATGAAGCCAGCCGCCGAAAGCGCCGAATCGCAGCGGTCGGCGGGGAATTCCAGGGTGAGGCTGTGCCGCACCGCAAGCGCCTTGCGGGCATGCAATAGCAGTCGGGTGAGGGCTTCTTCGCTGGGTTGGGGCGGAACTGCCAGCCAAAGCTGCTCGCCTTGCCCTGGGGTGTAGGCGGCGGAGAGAACGCCTTGCAAGCGCCTGGCATGATAGATAGACCACTGACGCAGTTGCACATCCATCAGAGCGCGGTAGAGCCAGTTCCACACACCTGGGGCGAGCAGGTTCCACTTGCTGCGAGCGTACCAGTGAAGCGAAGAGGGGTAGGCGGCTTCCAGCCATTGGCTTTGTTTCTGCCAGTCTTTGGCGGGGCGGGGTTCGATGCTGTAAGGCGGGTCCACCTGCCAGGCGGATGCGCCGTAAGGGGCGGCGTACCATTCGGTGCGGCGGGCTTTTTCCACAAATCCCAGGCTGGCGTACAGGCGGATGGCGGTGGGGTTGTCGGCGCGGACATGCAGCCAGAGCGAGTCGGCGTTTTTCTCACGGGCGCGGGATATGGCGGCGAGGGTGAGGGCGCGGGCTATGCCACGTTGTCGAAAAGAGGGGTGCGTGGCAACGTTGGCAATAAAATAGGTTTTTTGCCCGTTTCTAAAAAAGGGAATGAGGCTGACATTGCCCACAATTTTTTCGCCGTGTTCCCACACAAAGCCGGAAAGCGGCAGCGAGACGCTTTCTATTACCAGGGGCGCCCAACGCAAAAAACCGCTGTCTTGTCCGTTTCGGCGCATTTCCTCCACCGAACTGCGCCCGGCGGGGTCCAGGGTGGAGGCAAAGCAGAGTTCGATGAGGTCTGCCACAGCGGGCAAGTCTCGCAAAATGTTGAGGGGGCGCATCCGCCCATCGCTGGCATCCACCGGCTGAGATTGGGCAAAAAGAGCGGTCATTGCCGTATTATATTTCAGAATCATGTAGAATAGACTCATACGCTTTTCTTATAGCAAACCGCCACAATGCAAACCTGGGTTTGGTAGACTGTTGCCGATACAAATGGAACCCCTGAAAATGACACAGTACCCCTTCGGAGAAGTCCCTTATGATGCGATTTGACCGCTTTACCGAAAGAGCCCAAGAGGCAGCCCAACGCGCCGCCGAAATTATTCAGCGTTATGGGCATAACCAGATTGATACCGAACACATTTTGCTGGCATTAATTGAACAACCCGGCGGCGTTGTGCCGCAAATTCTCACCCATCTCAACATCAACGCCCAAGCCCTTAGCGAAAGATTAGATGCCACCCTGCGTGCCACCCCCAAAGCCAATATCTTCGGCGGGGGCGGGGCGGGGCAAATCTTCATCACCCCCCGCGTAAAGCGGATTATAGACCTGGCAAACGAAGAAGCCAGCCGCTTGCGCGATGAATACATCTCCACCGAACACATCTTCCTCGCTGTGCTTACCGAGCGCAACACCCCCGCCTCGCGTGTGCTGGAGACCGCCGGAATCACCCGCGAGAGGGTCTACGAAGCCATTCAGCAGATTCGCGGCGGGCAGCGGGTGACAGACCCCCAAGCCGAAACCCGCTACCGCACCCTGGAAAAATACTCCCGCGACCTGACCCAACTCGCCAGGGAAGGCAAACTGGACCCGGTCATTGGGCGCGACCACGAAATTTTGCGCCTCATCCAAATCCTTTCCCGCCGCACCAAAAACAACCCCGTCCTCATCGGCGAAGCCGGGGTGGGTAAAACCGCCATTGTGGAAGGGCTTGCCCAAAAAATTGCCAACAACGATGTGCCGGAAATTCTGATGGGCAAAAAAGTGGTGGCATTAGATTTAGGCGCTCTCATCGCCGGGAGCCGCTTTCGGGGCGAGTTTGAAGAACGCCTGAAAGCCGTGATGGAAGAAGTGCAACGCGCCCAGGGCGATATTATTATGATGATAGACGAACTCCACACCGTTATCGGCGCGGGTGCGGCGCAAGGTGCCATGGACGCCAGCAACATGCTCAAACCCGCCCTGGCACGCGGCGAATTGCAGTGCATTGGCGCAACCACCCTGGATGAATTTCACAAACACATCGAGAAAGATGCCGCCCTGGAGCGCCGCTTTGCCCCCATCTACGTAGATGAGCCGGGGGTGGAAGACGCAATAAAGATGCTGCATGGGCTGCGAGACCGTTACGAAGCCCACCACAAAGTCCGCTACGCGGATGCCGCCCTGGAAGCCGCCGTCCGGCTGGCAGACCGCTACGTCACCGACCGACACCTGCCAGACAAAGCCATCGACCTGATGGACGAAGCCGCCGCCAAACTGCGGGTGGCGCTCTACTCCATGCCGCCCGAACTGAAAGAAATGAAAAACGACATAGACAAACTCGCCTCCGAAGAAGAGCAAGCAGGTATTCAGCGAGATTACGAACACGCCGCCCAAAAGAAAGCCGAGCGCCTGCGCCTGGAACAGCAATACATCAGCCTGCGCGAACGATGGGAAGCAGAAAACCAGATAGACGAGGTGGTGGACGTAGACGACATCGCCGAGGTTGTCCACCAATGGACGGGAATCCCCGTCAACCAGATGATGGAAACCGAAGCCGAAAAACTCCTGCAAATGGAAGAACGCCTACACGAGCGCATCATCGGGCAAGAAGAAGCCATTCACGCCATCTCAGATGCCATCCGCCGCGCCCGCTCCGGGTTAAAAGACCCCGCCCGCCCCATCGGCTCCTTCATCTTCATTGGACCCAGCGGCGTGGGCAAAACCGAACTGGCAAAAGCCCTCGCCTGGTTCATGTTCGATGACGAAGATGCCCTGGTGCGAATCGACATGAGCGAATACCACGAGCAACACACCGTCAGCCGCCTGTTTGGCGCGCCTCCCGGTTATGTGGGCTACGAAGAAGGCGGGCAGCTGACCGAATCTGTCCGCCGCCGCCCCTACCGCGTGCTGCTCTTTGACGAAATTGAAAAAGCCCACCCCGAAGTCTGGAATGCCCTCCTCCAAATTCTGGACGATGGACGCATGACCGATGGGCAGGGCAATGTGGTGGACTTCCGCAACACCGTCCTCATTATGACCAGCAACCTCGGCACCGAATACGTCCGCAAGGGCGGCACCTTGGGCTTTTTACCCAAAACCGGCGACAACAACGAGCGCGAATCGCACGACAAAATAGAAAAAGCCCTCAAAAGCGCCTTTCGTCCGGAATTTCTCAACCGCATAGACGAAATCATCATGTTCTCGCCCCTTAGCCTGGAGGAAATGGAACAGATTGTGAGTCTGCAAATGAAGGAAGTTCAAGCCCGCCTGCAAGAACACGGCGTAAAAGTGGAACTCAGCCCCGCCGCCCGCGCCTGGCTGGCAAGGCAAGGCTACGACCCGGCATTTGGCGCCCGCCCCCTGCGCCGCGCCATTCAAAAATTTGTAGAAAGCCCCATCTCAGTAGACCTGCTCGCCGGGCACTTCAAACACGGCGGACAAGTGCTGGTGGACGTGGAAAACGACAAAATCATCTTCAAGACGCCTCAGCCCGCCTAACCCCCAAGGATGCCCCATGCTCAAAAAAATCGTCACCAACCCCTACTTTCTGGCGGGTGCCTTTTTCTTCCTCTTCATCACCGTCATGGGGCTATGGCTGCAATTCTCCCTCGCCGAAACGCTCACCGCCGCCCTCATCATCAGCATCGTAGCCATTGCCATCGAATGGTGGCGGCAGCACATTGGCTAACCCGCCAAAACCGAACTGCGGTAAAATACATTTGTTCTAAAAAATCGCACCGCCGCGCAGCGGCGGAACCTGTATACCCAAGGAGAAACTCATGTACCATACCATCATCATCGCTGGCAACGTTGGCAAAGACCCGGAAATGCGCTACACCCCCACCGGGCAAGCCGTCACCTCCTTTTCGGTGGCAACCAGCCGCCAATACACCGGAAACAACGGTCAGGTTGTAAAAGAAACTATCTGGTTCCGCATCTCCACCTGGGGCAAACTCGCCGAAACCTGCAACCAATACGTCAAAAAAGGCAGCAAAGTTCTGGTGGAAGGCAGGCTCACCGCAGACCCGAACACCGGTAACCCCCGTATCTGGACCAAACAAGACGGAACCGCCGGAGCCTCCTTTGAAGTCACCGCCAACACCGTGCGCTTCCTCTCCAGCCGAGAAGAAAACGGCGGAGGCGGCGGGGGCATGATGAACAACGAAATGGGCGGCTCCTTCATCGGGGCGCCAGAAGAAGACATCCCCTTCTAACCCATAAGACCCTAAAGGCAAACAAACCTTTAGGGTCTTTTCTGAACAGGTAAAAAAATGAACCC
>DYNS01000061.1 GCA_020720965.1 Anaerolinea sp.
CGGGGTCGTGTGCCGGGTTGGTACACAAAATCGGTTATGTAATATCCGGCGGCGAAACAAGTCTCGAAAACCTGGCGGGTAAAGGCTCGCCAGGCAAGGGCGAGGGGCAGGTCTTGGGCTTTGAGATGTTGAAAGTCGGAGGGGATTTCTGCCAGGAGCATGTTACCGTTTTGGGGGGCAAATTCTCCCGCTGGCAGGAGTAAATCTCCGCCCTGGGCGTGGGAGGCGGTGTAAAGGGTTTGGCAACCCGCCGAAAGGTAGTCTTGCAGGGTGGCGCGGGGGCGTGGATTTTCGCCCAGGCGGTTGAGGGTGCGCGGGGTGGAGAGCCACCAATCCACCTGAAACCGGTCCGATTCCATGCCGTAGTTCAGGTTGTCGCGCATGGTTCCGTAGACGTTTCTTTGGTAGGTGTTGCAGACTGCCCCCAGGCGGGCAATGTTCAGGTTGGCGTTTCGGCTTTGGAGGGGGTCGTAAGTCCAGGTGATTAAGTCTATGCCTTGTTGGCGAACCAACTGCCATTGGGCGCGTTTAAGTTGGTAGCCAATCCCTGCATCGCGCCAGCGGGGGTGAACACCGAGGACGTGCGAGCAGTGTTTGGGGTGCAGACCATCTGGCACGGTTAAAAGACCGGGGAAGCCGAACAATACCCCGACCATTTCTTGCCCTTCGTAAGCGCCCAAGACCAAGCCGCCATTGTGAGCGGCGGTGATGAGAAGGTGAACCGGGATGACTTCCAGCGGGTCGCCTACCCAAACCTGGGCTTGCAGGGTTTCGGCTTCTTGCATTTCTTGCGGGGTGTGTAAAACGCGAATGTTGGTCATTTTTTTTGTGGGCGTTGAAAGAGGGTTTGGCGGGCGAGGGCTTTCCAGTTTATGCCGCGCAGGTGTTCCAGCCGGTAGGTAAAGCGGGCAGGCAGAAAGCCAAACAAGCGCGGGATGGAATCGACCGAGCAGGTGCGATTGTAAGAGAGATAATCTACCCAGAAGGAAGAAAAAGGGTAGCCGGGTAGGAGACTTTCCAGCGTAATCGTCAGGTTCTTAAGGGTGGGCAGATTCAGGGAGAAGAGGAAACGCCGGTTGCCGCTCACGTCCATAATCGTTTCCAGGGCGTGCCGGTAAGGAAAGTATTCCGCTCCGCCAATATCGTACACCTGATTAACCGTCTCTGGCAATGAGAGAGACCATTGCAAGCAGGTGACTAAATCTTCCACCCACAGGGGTTGGATTAAAACATCCCCGTTGCGCGGCAGGGGTAGGGCGGGGAAGGCTGCCGCCAACATGGCAAGCGGGGCGCTAAAGTGGTCTTGTGCGCCATACAAAATGGAGGCGCGTAAAATGGTATAAGGCACGCCGCTGCGCCGTATCGCGTCCTCCGCAAGCCCTTTGGCTTTGAGTAAAGCGTAGTAGGAAGAGCGGTCTGCGCCCAAATGGCTGACGTAAAAAAAACGCCGCACCCTCGTCTCGGCGGCGGCTTTTGCCAGGGTTTCCGTACCGCGTATATCCGTCTCGCGCAGGTTGGCTTTTGCGCCCAAATGTTCCGCCCCCGCTAGGTGATACACCGTCTCCACCCCGCGCAGGGCAGCGCGGATGCCGCGCTCATCCGTCAGGCTGGTGACAGCCACCTCCACCGGGATGCCGCGAGGCAGTTTGGGCGTTTGGCTGGAAGGGCGAATCAGCAAGCGCACATCCCGCCCATCCGCCGCCAACTGACGCACCAGCGCCTGCCCTACAAACCCGGTTCCTCCGGTGACTAAAATCATAGTCAGATTATAACTTTTATTCCCACCCATGCCCAAAAACGCCTCGTTTTGGCACACATCTTGCACATTAGAGGGTTAACCCACTTTTTACCGAGGCAAAATGAACCCCACTTCTCCCCCCACCCTGCCAGAGAAACCGCCCCGTCCCACCCGGCGCACCGAATCGGTACGTCCCATTCTCAAAAAACATCAATCTTATCAGTTACCTTTACCCCTGCCGGAGCCTCAGCCCAGCCTCGAGGCGCAGCCGGAAATCCCTGCTCCTTGCCCGGAGGAATAACCCATGTCTGCCAAATTGAGCCTACCCCTGTTCGTTTTTTTTCTTATCTTCAGCCTGGTTCCGCCCGCCCATGCCGCCCCCGGCACCCCAAAATCGCTGGAATTTGCCCTGGGCGTAAGGCTGGACCCGCAGGACGGCTCTTACCCCCAAACCCTGCTCGCCGCCTCACGCGGAGGCTACACCTGGGTTGCCCTGCGTTTGGATTGGTCTGCCTCCCAACCCCGCGCCGGAGAACTGCCCGCCAACCCCGCCCTGCAAAAAGCCATCAGCATGACCGAAACTCTTGGCTTGCACCTGCTCCTGACCATCACCAATCCCCCCGCCTGGGCGCTAACCAGCGAGGGCACTCAACCCGCCGCCGCCGCCGACCTGGTGATAAGCCTTAAGCGCAACTACCCCGCCATCCTCGCCTTTGAAATTTTGCCCGGCGCCAATACCCAAAAAGACTGGAAGGCTGCCCCCAACCCCAGGCAGTATGCCCGCGTCTTTTTGCAGGTGCAGCAAGCCCTCATCCAGCAAGGTCTGGATGTGTTTTTGCTGGCAGGCGGGTTAACCAATCAGTTTGACCCTCAAACCGACTATCCCGATACCCTCTTTTTGCAGGACTTGTACCAGGCTGGTTTGCGCCCTGCCATGCTCAGCCTGCAACTGTATGGGGTGGAGGGAGAGCCTTCCGACCAGCCCTCCCAGGCTTCCCTGCGCCATTACGAGCAAATACGGGCGGTGATGAAGCAGAACGCCCACGAGCAGGGCTTATTGTGGATTACCGACCTTCAGCAGGCGCAAGCCCCGCAAAATGCCTGCGCCTGGAAGGATGCCGCCGAGCGACAACTCAAAGCCCAATTATATTTGGGGGCGGTTTTCTTTCAGTCTTGCTATCTCCAAACCCAGTTGGAGCGCACGGGTTTACCCCAAAACGCGGCAGAATGGGAGTTTTACCTGCTTTGGTGGTTTCAGTAACCCTGGGGTTGCTATGGGGTTGGCAGGTTGGCAAAAGCCGCCTCAAACTCTTCTGGTTGTACGTAACCTGCCCAACGCTTAACCTCGTTTCCGTTGGCATCCAGCAGGATGAAGAATGGTTGGTATAAAAACTCATATTCTTTTTGTAATGCCGTAGTTGCGGGGTCATCGGCATCGAGATAGTAAAAGTTGACCTTGCCTGCATATTTTGCTTCCAACCCGTGCACGACGGGAGCCATAGCGCGGCAGGTGCCTCAGGTGAATCGAAAAAATTCCAGCAGTACGGGTTGCCCCGCACCCAAAACGACCTGTGACGGGTCGCTGGCGTGCAGCGCCTCCCCGCGTGAAGTGGGCACGGCAGCTGGTTCGGGGCTGGTTTGCGCCTCGGTAGGGGCGACTACAGCCAGGGTAGGGGGGGCGCTTGTAGGGCTGGGCGGCAGTTCTGTGGGGGGTGGCGGCAAGGCAGCAGGGGCGCAGGCGCTCAACATCCACATGAGCGCGAGGGTGAGGGGTAGTAAAAGTCTCATTTTTCTCCTTTTTGGGCATGTACAAGGATTGTAGCAAAATCGGAGTGAATAAGTCAATATTACTTAGGAGATATTTATGATATTTATCTATAATATTGACAGATAAAAACCGGGCTGATATACTCCCGACCACTGTTTTTCTTTTACAAAATTGGATATGGCGTTTTATGAAAAGTACGCGAGACCGAATTTTACAAACCCTGTTGAAGCGCCCCCGCTCTACCATTAACGAACTGGCGGAGGCGGTGCAAATTAACCCCATTTCTGTGCGGCATCACCTTACCAACCTTCAGGTAGATGGTTTGGTGGCGGCGGAAGAGGAGCGGCACGGGGTGGGCCGCCCGCGCTTGGTGTATTTTTTGACCGAAAACGGCATGGAGCGATTCCCTACCCGTTATCTGCGCCTTGCCACCCGCCTGCTTTCGCAAATGAAGGACAAGTTACCCCGCCCTGTCATCAGCGAGATGTTCCGTCAGGTTGCCACAGACCTGGCAGCCCAGCACGAGCCGCAGCTGAAAAACATGAACGTGGAACAACGCCTGGACGTGATGAAAGACCTACTGGCGGATGAAGGTTTTGTGGTGGAGTGGGAAAAACAAAGCGATGGATATCTCATTCACGAAATTACCTGCCCGTATTTGCAGGTGGGGCAAGCCCACCCGGAAGTGTGTATGGTAGACCAGACCCTCATTTCTACCATGCTGGCTGTGCCTGCCAGTAAGGTTCAATGTATTCTAAGCGGCGCGGCGCATTGCACCTACGTCGTTAAAACCCCTGTGGAGACTACTGTATGACCGAAGAATTAAACCTCGTTCAGTGGACGATTCACACCACTCACCCGGAACTGGTGGAGAACGCCCGCGCAAGACTTTCTGAAGTGGTGGACCCGGAAATCGGCATGAACATCATCCAACTCGGCTTGGTGCGGGATGTGGTGGTGGAAGGGCAAACCGCCCGCCTGAAGATGATTCTCACCACCCCGTTTTGCCCCTATGGACCTGCCATGGTGGATATGACCCGCCAAAAAGCCCAGGAGGGGCTGAAGATGCCCGTCACGGTGGAGATGGGCATGGAAGTTTGGGATTTTTCCATGATGGAAGACCCCACCGCCCTGGATTGGGGTTTGTACTAATTAGCCTGTTTGACCAGCCGCCAATAAAAAACGCCGCGAGAAGCGGCGTTTTTTATTGGCGGGGATGCCTGCGGCGTAACCGGTTGAGAACCGGGTGAACCAATCAGGGCGCTGGGTCGGGG
This sequence comes from Anaerolinea sp., assembly GCA_020720965.1. GTDB lineage: Bacteria > Chloroflexota > Anaerolineae > Anaerolineales > Villigracilaceae > UBA5195. Next base: position 4,781 of record DYNS01000061.1, read on the forward strand.
GAGGCGGTTGGGGGAGGCAGTTTGGTTTGCACCAGCACTTTGTCTATGCGGTGTCCGTCCATGTCCATTATCTCAAAGCGCAGGCTGTTCCAATCAAACGAGTCGCCGACTTGCGGAACCCGCCCCAGGTAGTTCATGACAAACCCGCCCAGGGTTTCGTACTCGTCTTCGTCTGGCAGGTGACGCAGGTTGAAGATTTCCTTAAAGTCTTCTTCTGCCAGCAAGCCATCCAACAGCCAGGAGCCATCTTGCCTTTGGGTTGCCTGCGGTTCGCCGTCCTGAATATCGCCCACAATTTCTTCCAAAATGTCGCTGATGGTGAGCAAGCCCTGCACTGAGCCGAATTCGTCTATGACCATGAGCATTTCGGCTTTTCCGGCTTTGAAAATTTCCAAGGCGCGGGAGGCGTGCGCGGTTTCGGGCATGTAATGTACCCGTTGCAGGTTGCGTTTCAGTTGCAGGGGTTCGCCCTGAAGCGATTCCAGCAATAAATCACGCGCTTTAATGACCCCCAACACCGTATCCAGGCTATCTTCGCAGACCGGGAACTGCGAGAAGGGGCTTTCTTCAATCGTCTGGCGAATTTCTTCTGGGGTGTCGTTTACATCCAACCAGACGATTTCGGAGCGAGGGGTGAGCAGGGAGAAGATGCGCCGGTCGTGCAGGCGGAAAACCCCTGCGACCATATCCTGTTCCGCCTCGCCGAATACGCCCGCCTGGGTTCCCTGGTCTATCTGCACGAGGATTTCTTCTTCCGTTACCGGGGGGGCTTCGCTGGCTTGCACGCCAAAGATGCCCAGGGAAAAATCTGTCAGCGCCCCCAACAGCCAGACGAGGGGCGAAAACAGGCGCGAGATGAACTTCATGGGGGCGGCAATGCCAATGGCAATTTCTTCCGCGTTGTAAAGCGCCAGCCGTTTGGGAATCAACTCTCCCAGCAGGATGGATAGCAGGGTAATGCTGAGGACAACGATGCTGAGGGCTATGCTGCGGGAGTAGGGTGCAAGTATGGTAATTTGCGCCAGGCTGTTGGTTAACTGGTCTGTAATATTTGCGCCGCCGAATGCCCCCGCCAGAACTCCGATGAGGGTGATGCCAATTTGAACGGTGGAGAGGAAGTTGTTCGGGTTTTCTGCCAGGTCGAGGGCGGCTTGGGCTTTTGGGTCGCCTTCGTTAATTTTTTGTTGCAACCGGGCTTTGCGGGAAGAGACGACTGCCATTTCTGAGAGGGCGAACACGCCGTTGATGATGATGAGGAGAAGGACGATGGTAATTTCTAAACTAACGTTCATGGGGGAAAGGGTACCTTATGGGTTGGCGAACAACAGGCGCTCCTTAGCGCGTCACCACAATGCCGCTGCCGGTTTGGGCTTCGCCAATGACCCAGGCAGGTTGGTTAAGTTCGGCGGCGCGTGCCAGCAGGTCATTGACTTTTTGGGGAGGCACTGCCAACATCAAACCGCCGCTGGTTTGCGCGTCAAAGAGTAGCATCTGGTCTTCTTCGCTTATTTGCGGGTCAAATTGCACAAATTGCCCATAAAAAAGCCGGTTATCGGAAGAGCCGCCGGGGAAGGTCCATAGTTCTGCATATTTGCGGGCGTTTTTCAGCAGGGGGATGCGCTCCAGCGAGAGTTGTAACTGCACACCGGAGGCTTGCGCCATTTCTACGCCATGCCCCAACATGCTAAAACCGGTGATGTCGGTGGCGGCGTGCAGGTCAAACTCTCGCGCCAGTTGCCCGGCGGAGGCGTTGAGGCGGCTCATCCAGCCAATCACTTCCTGCACATCTTCTGGGGCGGCTTTGCCTTGTTTAAGGGCAGTGGTGGTTGCGCCAAAGCCCAGCGGTTTGGTGATGACCATCACGTCACCGGGGCGGATTCCGCCTTTGGTGAGGATTTTCTGGGGGTGAATAAGACCGACAACGACCAACCCGAACTTGGGTTCCTTATCCTGAATGGTGTGCCCGCCGGCAACGACTACGCCTGCCTCCAGGCATTTTTCTGCGCCGCCCCGCAAAATTTCGCTGCTCACTTCCAGGGGCAGGTCGGGCGGCAGGGCGGCGATGTTGAGGGCGAGGACGGGGGTCGCGCCCATGGCATATACATCCGAGAGCGAATTAGCGGCGGCAATCGCGCCGTATTCGTAGGGTGTATCTACAACCGGGGTGAAGAAATCGGTGGTGATGACGACTGCCTGGTCTTCGCTCACCTTCCAGACGGCGGCATCATCCGGTCCATCCAAGCCGACCAGCAGGTTGGGGTAATTTTGGGGTTGAAAGAGTCCTTTGATGGGGCGCAGAACCTGCGCCAGCGTTTCCGCATTTAATTTAGATGCTCAGCCAGCGCAGCTGGAGAGGCTGGTGAGCCGAATTTCGCGCCCGGAGGTGGCTTTGTCGTTCATGAGGTTTTCCTGTTGGGTTGAGTGGGTGAAGGGGGCATTATACCCTGCCAGTTGGGGGGCGTTCCTCGCCACATTTCAATCCGCCGAAAAGATTCGATGTAGCCCATCTCGTAGAAGGCGGGTAGGTGCGGGTCTTCGGCGCGGATGTTTTCGATTTGGGTATCGAGCCGGGGGTATTGGTGATGCAGGTGAGAGAGAAAGGCGCGGGCGACTTCGGCGGGGTCGCCTGCCTCGGTCTGGTAGATGAATCGGGTAAGGGTAAATTTCTGACGCTGGTACAGCAACCAGCCCCGGCTGCCATTCGCCAGGCTGACGCGCAAGCCTGAGATTCCGCTGAGGTTTCGCATGGTTTCGGATTGGGCTGTCCAGGGTTGAGCACCCCGGTTGCGGTTGAGCAGGCTGAGGGCGTCGGGTGTTTCTAAAATTTCGGCGTCTGCGATGAGGGGTTGGGGGGGCGGGGTATTGGGGGGGCGGCGCAGGATGAGCAGTTCGCCGATTTCTTGAAACCCCAGTTTGAGAAAGAGTTGGTGGGCGGGTTCGTTGTTTTTGATGACTTCCAGCATGGCAAAGGGGATGCCGATTTCTTCGGCTTCTTGCAGGGTTCTTTCCATCAGGGCGCGCCCGGCTCCATGCTTGCGGGTGGATGGCAGCACGCCGAGGCGGGTTATCCAGGTTCTTTGGGGGCGTTTTCCCATCATAATTACGCCTAGGTTTTCTTCTCCCAGGGTGGCAACAAAGGAGTGTTGCAGGTGGACATCGTAGGCGCTGATGTATTCTCCCAGGCGGGCGGCGTTCATGGGCATGGGGACGATGTAGTCTACCCTGGTGCGGTTGTAGAGGTCTGTCAGTTGTTGCAGGGTAAAGTCGCTGGCGCGGCGAATTTGCAGGGTGGAGGGCGCGGTGGGTAACATGCTTAAGGCTTTGGCAGGAAGGAAGCAATTTGCGCCAAAAATTGCTTTAAGTTGGTAATGGGTTTGCTGATGTACCCAGCGCAGCCGTAACTTTCTGCCATTTGGCGGGCGGTTTCCAGGGGCCAGGCGGTGCAAGCCACGAGGGGGATGGGCGCGGTTTGTGGGTCTGCGAGCAGCCAGCCTGCCAGGGTCTGACCGTCATAGTCTGGCAAGCCTAAATCCAGCAGAATTAGGTCGGGGTGATGGGTTTGCGCCATTTGCAAGCCGGTTTCGGCATCTGGGGCATGCAGGGTTTGGTATCCGCCGCTGTGCAGCATTCGCTGCATCAGCTCGGCGTTGTCGAGGATGTCTTCGATGATGAGGATTTGAGTCATGGGCAGCCTTTGGGGGCAAAGCGCCGGGGATTGGGTCGGATTCGCCCGCTTTGCCATCCCGCTTCGATTCTATCATCAACTGAGGGGGCTTTTACCCGACCTTCTTGACACGCCCCTAAAGCGGCATATAATACAACCCAGACGCAAAGACCGGGACGAGTAGGTGAGCAATCCTTTTCAGGGAGAGACTGCCAAAGACTGAGAGCAGGCTCAAGGTCAGTTCACCCAAAACCACCCGCGAGCGTGAACCAGAACCGCGAGGTTTTCGCGCAGTATGGCAAACGGTTTGCCCCGTTATCGGCATAAGAGATACCCCTTGTCTTTTTTGGGGGTAAATCGGGTGGAACCGCGTGAGTGTACATTGCTCTCGTCCCGTGTGGGACGAGAGTTTTTTGTTTTTCAAAGGAGATTGAAATGTCTGACCGTTACGAAGATTCCCCCTTATATCGCATTCGCCACTCGGCGGCGCACATTATGGCGCAGGCTGTGCTGGAGTTTTACCCGGATGCCAAGTACACCATCGGTCCGCCGGTGGAAAACGGCTTTTACTACGATTTTGAATTTTCTCAGCCCGTGACTCAAGAAGACCTGGAGAAAATTGAAAAGCGAATGCGCCAAATTATTGCCGCCGGGCACGAATTTCGCCGCAAGGCGCTCTCGGCGGAGGAAGCCCGCCAGATTTTTGCCGACCAACCCTATAAATTAGAGTTGATTGATGGTCTGGAAAAAGGCGGTTTGGACGAATATGGCAACCCGCTGACAGAAAAGCCGGAAATTTCCATCTACCAGCACGATACCTTCACCGACCTGTGCCGGGGTCCGCATGTGGAAAATACCCGCCAAATTAACCCCTCCGCCATCAAACTGATGTCCATTGCCGGGGCGTATTGGCGCGGTGATGAAAACAACAAAATGCTCACGCGCATTTACGGCACCGCCTGGCAAAAACCGGATGAACTGAAGAACTACCTGGCAATGCTGGAAGAAGCCAAAAAGCGCGACCATCGCAAACTGGGCAAGGAACTGGAAATCTTCATCTTTGACGATGAAGTTGGTCCCGGCTTGCCGCTGTGGCTGCCCAACGGCGGCATCATCACCGAGCAGTTGGAGCGCCTGGCAAAAGAAATGGAAGAAAAAGCCGGTTACAGCCAGGTTCGCACCCCGCACGTCACCAAAGAAGACTTGTTTTTGCGCTCCGGGCATTTGCCGTACTATGCTGAAAGCATGTACCCGCCCATGGAAATGGACGGGGTGAAGTATTACGTCAAACCGATGAACTGCCCCATGCACCACAAAATCTTCGCCGCCCGCCCCCGCTCTTACCGCGAACTGCCCATTCGCCTGGCGGAGTATGGAACCTGCTACCGCTACGAAAAAAGCGGCGAACTCTTTGGCTTGATGCGAGTCCGCTCTATGCAAATGAACGATGCCCACATTTACTGCTCGGAAGAACAATTTGAGAGCGAATTTATGGGCGTGATTGACCTGTACAAAAAATATTTTGACCTGTTCGGCATAGAAAGGTTCAAAATGCGGCTTTCGCTGCACAGTAAAGCCGGGCTGGGCAAAAAATATGTGGATAACGAGCGCCTTTGGGTCAAAACCGAAGATATGGTGCGCCGTGCCATGCTCAATGGCGGCGTGCCTTTTGTGGAAGTGGAAGACGAAGCCGCCTTTTATGGTCCCAAAATTGACGTGCAGATTTGGAGCGCCATTGGGCGCGAATTTACCCTGGCAACCAACCAGGTCGATTTTGCCGTGCCGGAACGCTTTGACCTGAAATTTGTGAACAAAGAAGGAGGCGAAGAAACGCCCCTCTGCATTCACCGCGCCCCGCTCAGCACTCACGAGCGCATGGTCGGCTTCCTCATCGAACACTACGCTGGGGCGTTCCCCGTTTGGCTTGCGCCAGAGCAGGTGCGGGTCATCCCCATTACGGATGCCCAATCTGAGTATGCCGGTCAGTTGGAGGCGCAACTGCGCGAGGCGGGCGTGCGTGCTCGCGCCGACCTGGGCTCGGAGCGAATGAACGCCAAAATCCGTGCGGCGCAGATGTTCAAAGTGCCGTATATGTTGGTTGTCGGCGCCAGCGAAGCCGAAGCCGGGACGGTTTCCCTCCGCCTGCGGGATGGCAGCCAGGAGAACAATATCCCCGTTGCCGCCTTTGTGTCGCGAGTGCAGGAGAAGATTCGCAGCCGTGCCAGCGTTTTGTAGGGTTTGTTTGTAAACAAAAACCGCCGAACCTAGTTCGGCGGTTTTTGATTGTTTCACCCTGCCTTACGCCTCTGCCATGTGGCGCAGAAGTTCCTGCCACCAGGCATCTTTTTCGCCGGGGACGAAGGGCGTGTAGAGGGTGAGGCGGTCTGCCAGGGTGTGGTAGCGGTGACGCAGGGCGGAGGCTAAACCGGCGGGGGTTTCGGCTTGGGTTACGAAGGCTTCCAGCATTTCATCACTGATGAGGGCGGGCATTTCTGCCCATTTGCCCCGCGCTGCCCGCACGTGTTCCAGCGCTGCATCGAGGAGAACCCGGCGCTCGTTTCTGTGAAACCTGATCACGAAGTTGCCTGTTGGTGGGATGTTGACCACGGAGTACCCAGGAATGGACGCTGAAAAAGAAGTTTTGCTGCAAGTCCAAAATCTAAGAAAGTACTTTCCGATCATGCGCGGCATCATCCGGCGAAACGTGGGCGA
>DYNS01000377.1 GCA_020720965.1 Anaerolinea sp.
GCATTCCCGATAGCTACGACACGGTGATGGCAACCGACAAGGCGCGCTTCAACCTCACCATCCTGCCCACCTTCACCCCTTTGGCGCAGCCTCAACCAGCCGCCACCCCCGGCTTGCTCACCTACACCGTCCAACCCGGCGACTACCCCGCCTCCATCGCCGCCCAATTTGGCATTAACACAGAAGACCTGCTGGCGGAAAACAACCTCGGCGGCGACTCCATCATCTACCCCGGCGACAGCCTCCTCATCCCCGGAACTTCCAACCAGAACCAGGCATCCGCCCCGCAGAGCATCACCGCCGCCTACTTCAAAATCATCCCCGATTCCGAACTGGTCTACGGACCCCTCAGCAGCCTGCTCAACCTATCAGCCTTCATCCAAAAACAGGGCGGATACCTGGCATACTACACCCAGGAAGTGGAGGGAGAAACCCTGAGCGGAGCCCAAATTGTGCAAAAAGTGGCACAAAACTACTCGGTAAACCCCCGCATCCTGCTTGCCCTGCTGGAATACCGCGCCCAATGGCTGAGCAACCCCAATCCACCCAACACAAGCCTTAACTACCCCATCGCCTACGTGGATGATTTTCACGAGGGTTTGTACCGCCAACTCACCTGGAGCGCCGACCGCCTAAACGAAGGCTTCTACCGCTGGCAGGAAGGCAAAATCTCCACCTGGACATTGGCAGACGGCTCGCAAATTACCCCCCAACCCGGCATCAACCCCGGCACAGCCGGCTTGCAAAACCTCTTCGCCAACATCAGCAACGCCAGCCAATGGCAAACCGACACCGGCGCAAACGGATTCATCCTCACCTATAGCCGCCTCTTTGGCAACCCCTTCGACTGGGCAATCGAACCCCTCTTGCCCCCTGGCTTAACCCAACCCGCCCTGCGCCTGCCCTTTGCCGCAGGCGAAACCTGGCAATACACTGGCGGTCCACATGGCGGATGGGATACCGGCTCCGGCTGGGCAGCCCTCGATTTTGCCCCGCCAGATGGCGCAATGGGCTGCAACCCCAGCGCTGCCTGGGTACGCGCCGTTGCCCCCGGAACCATCCTGCGCTCTGAAAACGGCTCGGTCCTGCAAGAGTTGGATAACGACGGGCTGGAACAAACCGGGTGGGTCATCCTTTACCTGCACGTTGCCACCCAGGATAAAATCGCCGCCGGAACCCGCGTGCAAACCGGAGACGCGATTGGGCATCCCTCTTGCGAGGGCGGATTCACCATCGCCGCCCACCTGCACATTGCTCGCCGTTATAATGGCATCTGGCTCGCCGCAGCAGACCCCGCCCTGCCCCTCAACCTCGGTGGTTGGGTTGCCACCTCGGACGGGGTGGAATACAACGGCTGGCTTACCCGCAACGGACAAAGCATCGAAGCCTGGGATACCCAAAACCCCGCCGCCTACATCACCGCCGATTAACTCACTTCCCCTTTTGGAGAGACCATGACCAACGGAATTGGAACATCCGCCCCGCGCATTGACGCTCTGGGCAAAGTGACCGGAAAAACCGAATACCCCGGCGACCTTTGGATGCCGGGCATGGCGCACATGAAGATTCTCTTCGCGGGCAAGCCGCACGCCCGCGTCCTGGCGATAGATACCTCCCAGGCGGAGGCGCTGCCAGGGGTGCTTGCCGTCTTCACCGCCAAAGACGTGCCAGTGAACGAATATGGCTTGCAGATAAGCGACCAGCCGGTACTATGCGGACCCGGCTCCCCGCGCCCAGGGGCGGAGATTGTCCGCTTTATCGGCGACCAGGTGGCAGTGGTGGTTGCCGAGGACGAAGAAACCGCCGCCGAAGCCCGCCGCCTGATTCGGGTGGAATATCAAGACCTGCCCGTCCTCACCGACCCGGAAGTTGCCATGCAGCCCGGCGCTTATCCCATTCACCCGGAAATGGGCGAGAGTAATGTCTGCGTACACGACAAAATTCGCAAGGGAGATGTGCAGGCGGGTTTTGCCGAGGCGGAGGTCATCATCGAGGCGGAGTATCGCGTTCCGGCGCAGGAACACGCCTACCTTCAACCCGAAGCCGGGCTTGCCTACCTGGACGAACACGGTATTCTGACGGTGAAAGCCGCCGGGCAGTGGACTCATGTGGATAGAAAGCAAATTGCCCACGCCCTGGGCTTGCCAGAAGAGCAGGTGCGGGTGCAATACCCCGCCATCGGCGGCGCTTTTGGCGGGCGGGAAGATTTATCGGTTCAGATTGTTTTGGGGCTGGCTGTATTACGTTTGGAACGCCCCGTAAAAATTATTTGGAGCAGGCAAGAGTCCCTCATTGGTCATGCCAAACGTCACCCCATGATAATGCGCGCCAAATGGGGCGCCACCCGCCAGGGCAAACTGACCGCCATAGAAAACACCATCATCGCGGATGGTGGGGCATATATGTACACCACCAACAAAGTGCTGGGCAACTCCGTCATCACCCAAACCGGTCCCTATTTTGTGCCAAACATCCATGCAGATGTCATTGGAGTCTATACCAACAACGTGCCAGGGGCGGCGTTTCGAGGCTTTGGCGGTCCGCAGGCGCTCTTTTTGGCAGAAAGCCAGATGAATAAACTGGCGGAAGCCCTGGGGCTGGATGCGCTGGAAATTCGCCGCCGCAACGCCCTGAGCGAAACCGACACAATGGCAACCGGAACGCCCCCACCCAACAAGCCCACCGTTTTAGAAGTCATGTCTGCCGCCGCTGAGACCTTTGGCTGGGGCGAGCCAGCCCCCGCCGCCCAGGGCGCTTTGCGGCGCGGACGCGGATTCGCCGCCGGGTTTAAGAACATCGGCTTTAGTTTTGGCTACCAGGAAAACTGCTGGGCGCGGGTGGAAATTCGCGGCGGCAGCGAAATGACCGAAGCCACC
>DYNS01000062.1 GCA_020720965.1 Anaerolinea sp.
CCCAAAGGAGAAAAAAGGGGGGATGCCGCGCCGAATTTTTTCCGCCAACCCCAGGGCGGGGGAGGCGGCGAGGGCAACCAGCAGCGGGACAAAGAGCAGGATTCCGTTGGTACGCAGGAAGGCAGCCCCAAAAATCACCGCACCCAGGGCAATTCCCTGTCCCCGCGCCATCCCTTGCGCCCCGGCATATCGCTCTGCCAGGAGCAAACCCAGGGTGGAAGCCGCCAAAAAGGGAAGGTCGGAGAGGATTAAATCGGTTGCCAGCAGCAAGGCAGGGTTAAAGGCGAACACCGCCAAAAGTAGCAGCGAGTCTTTTTCCCCCAGGCGGGTGCGGGCAAGCCCGTAAAAGATGAGCAAAAAGACGGCATAAGCGCCCACGCCCGCCAATTTTAGCGCCAGCGGATGCACGCCAAACACGGCGACAAGCGGCGTAAGCAGTAAGGGAAAGCCCCAGGGGTAGGCAACCGGTCCCGGCGGGTAGGAAGAATTTTGCACGGTGAAGGCATTGCGCTGTACAAAATCTGCCACGCCGCCGGAAAGAATCGCCTGTGATTGCATAACATAGGCGGCGAAGTCGTCCCACCAGGGATGCCCGCGTGTGAGCAGGGAAAACGCAAGCAGGGAGGAAAGCGCAATCAGCGCCAGAACGCGCAAGGACGGCTTCCACATGCGGGTTAGCGCTCCAGGGTCAGGGTGGATGTCCCTGCCGGGGGCAGCAGCACGCGCAGGATGGTTCCCTGCCCCAAGCCGGGGCTTTCTGCCCAAATGCGCCCGCCCTGGCTTTCCACCAGCCCTTTGGCAATGGTCAAACCAATGCCAAGACCGCCAAATCGGCGGGTGTTATGCGGTTCCACCTGGTAAAACTCGTCAAAAATCTTTGCCAGGTTTTCGGGGGCGATACCCATGCCATTGTCTTTTACCCAGGTGAGGATGTTTCCGCCCCGCTGAACTGCGCCGATGGTAATTTCGCCGCCGGGGGGCGTAAAGCGGATGGCGTTGTTGATGATGTTGATAAAAGCCGGGGTCAGTTTATCCGGGTCAGCGGTGACGAGGAGGGATTGAGGCGGCAGTTCCATCATAACCGAGTGACGCATTTCGGCGGCGATGCCGCGCATCTCTTCGTAAGCGGCGCGTAAAATCTGTTGCACCGGCACAACGCGGGGCTTGAAGGTTATCCCCTTTGCCTGCAACAATTGCAGGCTGTTCATCGACTCCAGGATGGAACGCATCTGACTGGCGGCTGCCAAAACTTTTTCCACGTTTTCGGCGGCTTCGCCGTAGGTTTGTTCTTGCAAAAAGGAGGCATAACCGATGATGATGCCGAGGGGGGTGCGGAGTTCGTGCGAAGCCAGAGCCAGAAAATTGCTCTTGAGGCGGTCGGTTTCGGTCATCTCCTTGTTGGCTTTTTGCAAGGCGCGGACAAGGCGGGCGTTCTGAATGGCAACCGCCGCCGAGGAGGCAAGGGCGTTGAGCAGGAATTCGTCTGCGGGGGTGAAGGCGCCGCCGCGTTTGTTGATGGCTTCCAGCACGCCCACGCCCTTTTCTTTGATGTTCATCGGCACGCCCAACAGGGAGCGGGTCTGGAAGTTAATCTGCTCGTCCACCCCGGCGCAGTGACGCGGGTCGGCGTGAACATCTTCCAGCGAGATGGTTTTAGCTTCGCGGAAGATGGTTCCGGCAAGAGAGCCATCCAGCGGGACGGGGATTTGGCTCAGTTTTTTAGGGTCGGATTCCGTGGATGCGGCAAAGAAAAGGCGCTGACGCTGTTCATCGTAAAGCAGGATGGAGGCGGCTTCACAATCTAACATTTCGGCGGCGGTGTGGATGAGGGCGCGGAGGAGTTCATCCAGGTTGAGGGTGGAGTTGAGGGTTGCGCTCATTTCCACCAGTTTTTCCGCCTGACGCGGGGTGATGACGGGCTTGGGAGGGGTAATCATGGTCTCATTCTGTGGGGGCGGGGTGCGGGGTCAACTGCCTGGTAAGCAGCAGACCGGCGATGACCAACAGCATTGCCGCCCAACCGGCAACCCCCAGGGGGTTGCCCGCCAGAGCCGTATCCAGCCCTTCGGGGTGCAGGAAGTAAAAACTGATGCCTGCTACGGCGTTAAAAGTTCCGTGCGCCAGGGCGGGTGCCCAGGGGCTTTGGGTTTTGAGGTAGAGCCAGCCCAAAATAACGCCCAAAAGCATACAGCCGACCGTCATCACCAAAATGCCGAGGTAGGGGTGAAGGGGAAAATTGTAGCCGTGCAGGAGAGTGGTGGGAGCGTGCCAGATGCCCCAAACAAAGCCGCTAAGGAGCAGGGCTTGCCAATCTCCGAGGGGGCGCAGCAGGGGGAGCAAAAATCCGCGCCAGCCGAGTTCTTCGCCCATGGCGAAGAGAATGTTGATGAACGGCGCAAGGGTGATGGCGAAGAGGGATTGGGACAGGACAATGACCTCTAACGGAGGAATTTCCGTCCCGGCGGGGGCATTTGCGACTGTTTCCGCCAGGAAGGTGAAAGAGGAGTCAAATTTGCCGGTTCCGAACAAAAGACTAAAGGCGAAGGTCAGCAGAGAGAGCAGGATGGGAAGAAACCATGCCCAAAAATAAAAGGGTTTTGCGCCCAGGGTTTTAAGCCGCAAAGTGGAAAGAGGCTGCCGGGCAACAAACCGGGTGACGAGTAAGGCGGCAATGCCTGGTCCCCACATGGCGAGGGAAAACGCGCCCAACATGGTGTAGGAATACAGGGTTGCATCCGCCTTGAAGGCGATGGGCAGGGTGAATAACACCCAGGAGAAACCGAAAGAAATGAGCAGAAACCAGGTGAGTGATTTTTTATCCAGCATGGAGAAGCCTTTATGTTTCTTGTGAAACATTATTTTGGTATGCGGCGAAAGAGGAGGTAGGAATAGACGACCGGAATAAACGCGCCCAGCAGCAGGGCGGGAAGCAGGAGCCAAAAGCCCGCCTCGCCCAAGAAGCCACTGAGCAGGGTAACAACTCCAGCCGCCATAAAGGTTTTTGCGCCCAGGCGGTGAGTCTTATCCCAAATTTGGTCGTTGGCGAGAGTCCAGGGAGTGCGGATGCCGATGAAATAATTGCGCCGGACTTTTTTCATCAGGTATCCGATTCCGATGAAGAGCAAGCCCATAGCGGGCAGGAGCATGACCGTCATTTGGACGGGGTAGCCGAGGGCAGCCAGGAGGGTGAGAGCGTAAACGTAAAGCATGTACGCCACAAAGCCAATCACAAAGAGATGATATTCCCCGCGAATCGATTCCAGGTTCTGGCGCAGGGGGTCGGCTTGCGGCAAAAAGAGCAAGAGCAGGGTAATGCCTGCGGTCATCAGAGGCATCAAAAAGATGCCCCACACACGGGGCAGGTAGCCGTCAATCTGCCCGGCGGCGTTCCAATGCGAAGGCATTTGGGCGGGAAACTGATTCCAGAGGGCGGCGGCTGCCAGGGTGGCAGCCAAGATGAGGGCAAAAGAAATGAGCAAAGTTTTTTGGGCAGACATGTGCGTCTCCTGCAAAAGATTCGTCACCGGATTGGTTAGAAACCGGCAACGAGAGAGATGCCAAACAACAAGAAAAAGCCGAGAACCTGCAAAAGGAAAAGGGCTGCCAAAACGTAGGCGGCGGTTTGCCAGGCGGAATTTCCGGCGGGGGGGCGGGGTTGTTCGCCTAAAGCCAGGTGACGAAGGGTTTGAGCGGTCTGCGCTGCCCATGCGGAATGCAGGCTCCAACCGCCGTGCCAGCCCTCGACAGGCAGGGGGATAATGACCTTGGCGCCGTTAAAACTGCCGAGCCAAACCCGCAGCGCCTCCGGCGGGTTGAGCGCCAACCCAGAAGAGACAACAACCGCCTGCGCCAGGTCGGCTTCGGGCGGGATGCCCTGCTCCATCGGCTGAAAGGCAATCGGCAAGCCGGGGGCGGCGCGGCGGGCGGCTTGCAGCAGGGCGGGGGCGAAGCCTTCGGTCTGCGTGTAAAAGACCAGAACGGGATACTGCTCCAGCTTCTCGCTCAACGCCTGAGCCGCCTCCCCGCCATCGGCGCGGAGGGTTTGCCAGTGATAGGCGAGAAAGACGGCGAAAACCAGTACCCGTTGAAGTCCGTTGAGGGTTTCCTGCCAAAATTGAGCGGGCATTTCGCCCAGTAACGCCACAAAAACGGTGTAGAACATGGCAATGGCGGAAATCATGCTGCCCAACACCATCGCAAGGATGACGAGGTACAGGTACATGCGCCGGATGGTGGAGCGTCTTGCTTCGGTGCCTTCCGGGCTGCGGGCGAGCGCCTGACCTTGGGCTTGTCTCCAGAACCAGAGCCAGAGAGGGATGCCCGCCGCCAAAGTCGCCAGGGAGGCGGCAAGAGTATCGGAGTCGTTATTCCAGACCTGTTGCGGACTGAAGAGGAACTCGACAAAAAAGGTCAGGAGCATCATCAGACCGATGAGGGAGGCGACAAAGCCTACCAGGAGGAGGCTGTAACGGTAAAGCGCCCAAAATCCGCTGCGGCGCAAAGAGTCGGTTTGAGCGTTGAACCCGGCACGCAGCCAACGCTGATAGTATGCCCACACAATAGCGAGGGGAATGCCCACTGAAAGAGGTCCACGCAGGGATTGAGTCAACTCCCCGGCGAAGATGTCGCGAAAGAGAAAGCGCAGGAGGACATCCAACGCCACACCGGCGGAACCAAGCACGGCAAGGACGCTGCCGAAGACGAGCAGGTACAGGCTGGAAAGGCGCAGGAGAGATGTTTCTTCGCCGGGGTCTTCCAGGGCAAATTGGCAAAGGTTCCAGGTGTATGCCCACAGGGGTGCGCCGACTAGGGCGAGGGCGAGTCCGTTCATCAGCGGGTGTAGGGCGGAGCCGATGCCATCTACACTGGGGGAAAACAAGCCCAACAGGTAATGAAGAATCTGCTGCAAGCCGAATACCGTCATCAGCAGGGCATAGAAGAGCCAGATGTAGCGATAGATGCGGCGCACCTCCCCAAAGACCTGAGCGGCATCAGAGAGGGGCGCTTGTCGAAACGCCGCCCAATCGGCGCGGAGCTGGACAAAGAAGTAGGCTGCCGCCAAGCCGTTGATGAGCATGGCAAGGAGGTTATCTATCAGGGTTTGAGAGCCACCCACGATGGCGTAGGAAACCGAATCTCTTGCCAGAGAGATAAGCCCCCGGCTGAGCAATGCCAGGGCGTTTTGGACGGCAGGCAGGAGGGTTGCGCCAAGCAGGGCATAAAAAAACAGAGCCCGCACCGGCGAGCCTCTTTCGTCCTCGTCTTTGGCGGCGAACTGCTGCGCCCAACGCCAGTGCAGGGCAAAAATGGGAACTCCCACCAAAATGAGCGCCATTGCCTGCGCCAGCAACTCGGCACCGGGCAGAAAAGCGCCGGTTGCAAAGGTCGTTCGTAACAGACCAATCAGCCCCCAAAGCACCACTTCGAGGCTGACCAAAGTGATGATGTACACATAAAGCCGCCGGATGGTTAGCATGTATCGCTCCTATTCTGTTTTTTGATACCACTCATAGTACCAAAATTCGTAAGGCATTTGCTCAATTTTCCATTGCCCCTCTTGCAATATGAGCAGGGCGTGCGTGTCGCTCAGACCCCGGTATCCGCTATCAAAGGGGGCAGAGTCGCCGTAGTTTTGCAGGACTTGCACGGTTGCTATCTCCCCGGTTTGACGGGTTTCGCCAAGTTCCACCATACTGTTCTCAAACGAGCCGGTGTAGCCGTTGAGGAATGGCTTCATAAACTCTTGCAGAGAGGGTTTGTAAGGTTTCTCCGCCAGGTAAGAGTAGGCTTTTTGATAATCTTCCTGATAGAGTGCGATGAGATAGTTTTTTGTCACCCCCTGCGGAGTGGAATCATCCACATAGGCGATGTTGGCGCGGCGGGTGAAGAAAACGCCCAAGGCAAGGGCAACGAGGATGCCAATCCCCAGCAGGATGCCAACGAGGAAGCGGTCTTGTTTCATATTCATTTCAATTGCCTATCCTTTCAGAGGGAAAACACTACCAGAAGCCGGGATGCCGTTTCGGGTCCCTTTTGCGAGGTCCGGGGCGGGCGGCGATGACGAAAAACGGACCAAAGACGGGGACGAAGAGGGCGAAGCATCCCCAAAAAACAAATTCCCCCAGGGTCACTTGCCGGTAAGAGAGGTAAAAAAGCGCCGCCAACAGGGTGAGCAGCATGTAAACAGCCAACAGGGAAAGCAAAATTTGCGGGACCATCATTTCCATTTTACAAGAGCGTCTGAGAAAAGGCAAGGAATGGAACATTTATTCTATATTTACTTCCCGCCCCTGGAGCCAAAGCCGGAAGGGGAAGAAGGTTTCTCCGGCTTCCCAAAGGGACAGGTTCCACAACTGCAAGCCGGGAGAGGCGCATTCTGCCAGGGAGAGGGCAGGCGGCAGAGATTGGTTTTGGCAGACGAGCGGTTCCAGCGTCTCGCCGTTTTCTTGCGAGGTGAGGGCGTTGGGCAGCAGGGGGCTGGGGACGCAGCCAAAGAGCCATTCCTTGCCGTCTGGCAGGCGACACCAGGAGGTGTCTGCCCGGCTGACCGGTCCGTAGGTGAAAGCATCTGCGATTTTGCCGTTAGATTTGAAGAGGCGCAGGGTGTCGCCCTGGTTGCCCAGCAGAAGCCCCGTCTCCGCGCCGCAGAGGACGAGTTTGCCGCCAGGGGCGATTTCTACGGAGGGCAGGGTGTAGGCAGGGGAGTCGCCTTCCTGGTCGTCCAGTTTCCAGCCTTTGAGGGAGAGGGAGGTGTTGCCGAGGTTGATGATTTCGATGAATTCATCCCGCACGTCCACTGCGCCATCTTCATTCCAGTCCTGGCGGGGATGAGGCAGAAATTCGTTGAGGACGACCGCCTCCGGGGTGGCTTTGTTCGGCGTGGGGGTTCGGGTTCGGGTGGGCGTGCGCGAGGGGGTAATGGATTTGAGCGGGGTGGGTGTGATGGTGACATCATAAGCCCAGTTGCGATAGCCAGGGCTGCCACAGATGTCGTTCCCGGCAGCATCCTTGGCGGTACGTACATAGCCCGAATTCGTCACCCAGGCGAGGAGGTTTTCGCTGGTGGATGATGATTCTTTGCTATTAGAGCGGTAGCGTTCCATGCTGCAATAGGTGTCTTTGTTTCCGGCAGGCCAAATGCCGCCATCCAGGTTGGCGCTATCGATGAGGGTGGCGCCGGAGAGCAGTTTCATCTTTTTGCCGTCATTGGAAATGGAGCCGGTAAAGGTCTGGTTTTCGGCGTAGGTGGTTGCGTCCGAGCCGTTTTCCAATACAAAGTAAGCGCCTGCCCCAATTTTGCCGGAGAGGGCGATGAAGTTGGCATCGTCCAGGGTGATTTTCCAGCCGGTGATGTCAATTTCGGCGGAGCCGGGGTTGTAGAGTTCTATCCATTCGTCGTAACCGCTGTGCGCGGTTCCCATCCACGCCACTTCGTTGATGATGACCGACATGAAGGCGGAGGGAGTGCTGCTGGGCGTGGGGGTGGGCGAAGGGGTGGAAGTAGGCGTGAGGGTGGGGGTGAGGGTGGCGGTGAAGGTGGGCGTGGGGGGGGTGCTGGGCGTGAGGGTTGGAATCTGCCCGATTCCCCAGTTTCGTTTGCCCGGCGAGCCGTTGACCAGGTTGCCGCCACGGTCGTAGACATCCGGCGTTCCGGCAAAAGTGAGCCAGGAGAGGTCGGTTTCGTTCAGGTCGCCGTTGCGTTCCATGCTGGCGTAGGGGGCGAAGCCCCTGCCGGAGGGCCAGGGTCCGCCCTCCTGATTGGCGGTATCTACGAGGAGAAAACTGCCGTCTGCCTGTTTGGCATACAGGTAAAGGGTTTCGCCGTCCGCATCCAGGGAGTCGGGAAAGGGTTGGTCAATGGGCAAGGCGGTAGGCAAAGGGGTAGGCAACGCGGTGGTCAAAGGGGTAAAAACATCCGGGCGGCGGGCAAGGAGATAATACCCATCCGCCGGTACGACACCGCTCAGGACAATATCCGGGTTGCCATCCCCGGCGGTGAGATGCCAACCGTCAACGGTTACTTCCGCGCCGCTGCTGTTGTAAAGTTCAATCCACTGCCCGGCAGAGCCATCCGCCAGGGTTCCGCCCCAGGCAACCTCGTTGATGAGGATGGATTTGTAATAGTCCGGGGTAACAGTGGGGGTATAGGTGGGCGTAGGGACGGGGCAGAGTGTAGTCGCTGAGTGAGCGTTCTGGGGTTGGCTTGGGTTGACGAGAATGAAATCGGCGGCGTTGTTACGGGTGTCCTCGCAAACATTCACGCGGGCGTAGCCCTGGTCGGTGTCAGTTGTCAGCGGAGGGAGAGTGCTACCCTCAAGGTAAGCGCTGCCGCTGCTCATCCCAACTTTATCAACAACACTCCCAAATTCATCTACCAAAGCCAGCCCACCGTCATTGGCAATCCCTGACCCAGTGTTATGTGTGGTATCTTCCGTAACGCTGTCGTCATAGTTCTCGCCTGCAACCAGGTAATACGCCCCTGGAGCAAGGGACAAGCCTGCATCGGGAAATGCGTGCCAAACGTAGGTACTCCCCCCCGAAGACGAACGCTTAATCTGCCAATTTCTCAGGTTTACAGGGTACTGAGTAGGATTGAAAATTTCGACAAATTCGTCACTCCCAGCATTAGACCCCCTCGTGCGAAATTCTGAGATAATGAGAGTGGTCGGAATAGACTGCTTTTGCCTGGGCAGTACCAAAGCGCCAACCGGCGAACCCGCCGAAAAAACAATAAAAAGCGCCAGGAAAAGCAGGTAAAGCCCCGTCCTTAAACAGAGCCAACAGACCTTGCGGTCTGTTGGCTCTGTTTTTTGAGTCGATAAAGGTATTTTCAAGAGGAGCCTGCCTTTAGGGGCAGGGGAATATTTTTTAGCGGGGGTCAATCACCAGTTTGATGGCGGTACGCACTTTGCCGTCAATATCCACATCAACAAACTCTGGCACCGCCACAATGCTAATGCCGTCCCCTTCCAAATATCCTTTTGCCAGTACCAATGCTTTAATTGCCTGGTTCACGGCGCCTGCGCCAATGGCTTGTACTTCGGCGCGTTTATGTTCTCTAACAACGCCAGCAATCGCGCCTGCCACAGCGGAGGTGCGGGAGTTTGCGGAGACTTTAATCATTTCCATAGCGTTCTCTCCCTTCGGGGTTCTGAATAATGGGCAAGGATACAACTAACCTGCATTGTACAGGATTCTTGGTGTGTTTACAACGGGTTTTCAGAAACCCCTTACCAGAGACATGTTTATAAAGTATCTCTTTATTCGTAACCGTAGTAGGCTCTGTGGATATGTGGAGAAAGGGGAGTGGAACTCTATCTGTGGCGTTAATCGCCTGTTAATCAGCCCATATCTGGGGGGTGGCATGTTGCCGCTCTTGTGGAGAAATGTGGATAACTTTTCTCCGGCTCGAAGGGCATTTTTTACCCTCGCCGATATTTTGGGCTTGGGCTTGGATACCGCCATATATGGGGGGGACTACTCTGGAACAGTTGAGCGAGTTCTCCACAAGTGGAGTCACTTATCCACAGTTTTGAGGCACTTATCCACAGTTTTTGGGGCTGAGAGGCGGCGAGTGCGACATTTTTTTGTTTTTGTAATGCCTAAATGTGGAATTTAACCCTTGACAAATTAGAGACCATTTTGCACGGCGCGTTCTTCCAAGGCTTCTTCCACCTGGTCGAGGAAGGAGTCCAGGGCGCTGAGGCGGGCGGGCAGGTTTTCCGGGTTCATTCCTGTTTCGGCGCAAAGGGTTTGCCAGGCAGCGGCAGAGTCTGGGGGCAGGCTGTTCTCCTCTGCTGCGAGGGACCAGGTGTCCAGCAGAATCCACTGCGCGGCGGCGGGGATGTTCCCGTTGAGTTCTTCTTCCAGCGCTGTTTGGTAATATGCCAGGCGGGCGGGGTGCAGCAGCGGGTTGCGAGTTTGTTGGGCGGCTTGGGTCAAGCCTTCCTTCCAGGCGGGCAAAAAGCGGCGGGTGAGCTGCGGGTCTGGGTTGGCGGTGAGGCTTTGCAGCAGGCTGGCGGTTGTGCCGGGTTTGCCCAGCAGGGAGGCGCGGCTGGCAAATTGCGAAACCATCCGCCGCCGCGAGAGGGGCGAGCCGCCAAGACCTGCCAGGGCGTTGGCGGTTTGGAAGGTAGCCTCCAACAGGCGGGTGGGGCGGGCTTCTTGCGGGTTGAAGAGGGTGTCGTTCCAAAAGTCGCGGGCGGGGGCGGCAAAGGCGCGACAGCGTTTTAGCAGGTTTTCGGGGTCGTCAAATTGGGCGCGCAGGCTTGCCTGGGTGTATTCAAAAAATCGCCCGGTTTCGTGCAGGAGGAGGGGGTCCCACATATCCCAGCCTCGCCAGGGGTCGCCGCGCAGCTCGCGGGGTTGGGCGTAGTGCCTGGCGTTTTCATATTTCACGTCCAGGTGAATTTCGTTGGAGAGTTTGACAATCTCCCGCTCGCGGGGGGCTTCGCCATTGTAGATGACGAGCAGGTCAATATCCAGCGCGGAAGGGATGGGGGCATCTTCCGGGCGCAGGCTGCCGACCAGGAAAACGGCGGTGACGTTTCGGTCTGGTTTCAGGCGTTTTTCGGTGAAGTCCCTGGCTTGTTTTAGCAGGATGTCGCGGGTGATTCGCATGTCAATCTCCGGGCAAGAGGGTCGGTTGGGAAGGTAGCATCCCCAGGGCTTGCTTAATTTGGGTTTCTATCAACTTCAGGTGTTCGGGGTGTCTCACAAAGTCCAGGTTGTCGCTTTCGATGATGAGTTTGGGCGTTTGGGTTTCGGCAAAAAAATCTTCGTAGGCGGATACAAGTTGGGCGATGTAGGCGGGCTGCATGGCGCGCTCGTAGGGGCGGTCGCGTTGAGCAATCCGCGCCATGAGTGTTTCTACGCTGGCGGAAAGGTAAACGGTGAGGGTGGGGAGGGGGGTTTTCTCTGCCAATGCCTCGTGTACGCGGTGATACATGGCGAGCTCGTCCCCATGCAGGTTGATGCGGGCAAAGAGAGAGTCTTTGGCAAAGGTGTAATCGGAGAGTACATTTTTGCCGCCGCTCAAAAGGGCAGGGATGGCGCTGTTTTGCTGGCGGTAACGGCTGAGCAAGAAGAACAACTGAGTCTGAAAGGCGTAACGGCTGCGGTCACTGTAAAAGTCGCTG
>DYNS01000063.1 GCA_020720965.1 Anaerolinea sp.
GATTTTTACGGCTCGCCCATGCCGGTACTCACCTTTTTGGCGGCGGTCGTTTTTATTGCCGGTTTGGTCATTGGGCTGGCTCGCACCCGCAACCGCGAAATGCTCCTGCTCAACGGTTACTTTTGGGGCATCACCGTTGCCATCGGGGTCTTTTCCATCCCCCCCTCGGCAGATAGTTACCGAATGCTCAGCGCCCTCCCCGCCATGATGATTTTCTCCGCCCTCGGCTTGGAAACTCTGCTAAAAGAAACCGGCATAGACCGCCCCAACGCCAGACCGATATACCGAGGCGTCATCACCTTTGTCCTGCTCAGCATCGCCATCACCAACATCTGGACCTACTACCTGGATTTCGCCGGTCGCTGTCTCTACGGCGGCGACCCACAAACCCGCTTCGCCTCCTACCTCGGCAACCATGTGCGCGGCATTCAGCGCGAAACCAGCATTTACCTGCTCAGTAACAATATTTATCGCTACGGAACCCACGAATCGGTCAGTTTCCTCGGCAGAAATCGTCATGTCCAAAATGTAGATGTCCCCTTGGGCGAAGAATTCGTCCCCGTCTCCGGCGAAGTCGTCATCGCCATCCCGGAACGCACCGAAGAACTCAAAGCCTGGATTCGCCTCGTCCCTGGCGGCGAACAAACCTACACCTACGACTGCAACTCCCTCATCCTGCTGGCATACGAGGTGCCCTGACCGTGCAAACAGACGAATACAAGCGCATGTACCGCGCCGAGGAAAGTCACTGGTGGTATCGAGGCATGGAAAACCTCACCCGCCGCCTGCTGGCAACATGGTACAAACCCAACGCCCGCCTGCACATTTTGGATGTAGGCTGCGGCACAGGCTGGGCAATTTCCACCTACCTGAAAGAATATGGCAGCCCCACCGGAATAGACCTCGCCTCCCCCGCTCTAACATTCTGCCGCCAACGCAAGCTCGCCTCCCTGGCACAGGCAAACGCAGAAAGGCTGCCCTTTGCCCCAGAGCAGTTCCACCTCGTTACCAGTTTCGATGTCCTCTACGAAGACAGCATCCAGAGCGACCAAACCGCCCTGCAAGAGATTCAGCGAGTACTAAAGCCGGGCGGGCGAGTCCTTTTGCGGCTGCCCGCTTACAACTGGCTCCGAGGGCAGCACGACCAGGTTGTTCACACCGCAAGACGCTACAGCGCCGCCCAGGTTCGCCGCCTGCTTGGCAATGCCCACCTGCAAGTGGAATTTCTGACCTACGCCAACAGCCTGCTCTTCCCTCTCGCCCTCGCAAAACGCGGGATGGAAAACCTCCTCCCCCGCTCCCGCCAACCCCAATCCGAACTCAGCATTCCCTTTTTGGGGGTCAATCGCCTGCTGCGCCTGCTCCTCGCCGCCGAAGCGCCCTTTGCCCTTCGGCAGGCGCTCCCGTTTGGGTTAAGCATAGTGGCAGCCGCCCGAAAGCCAAACCCATGAACCAAACCCCACCCCTCAGCATCAGCGCCGTCTTCCCCGCCTACAACGATGCCGGAACGATAGCCAGCGTAGCCATTGCCGCCTTACGCGCCCTCTCCCAGGTCAGCGCCGACTACGAAATCATCATCACCAACGATGGCAGCGCCGACCATACTGCCGAAATTTTGCAAGGGCTGCAAAGCCTGTACCCCGCCTTGAAAATCATCCAACACTCGCGCAACCGGGGCTACGGCGGCGCCCTCCGCAGCGGATTTTCCGCCGCGACCAAAGAATGGGTCTTTTACACGGATGGCGATGCTCAGTACAACCCCCTGGAACTGCCCAAACTGACTCAAGCCCTGCAACCGGGCATAGACGTTGTAAACGGCTACAAGATAAAAAGAAAAGACTCCCCCCTGCGCTGGGCGGCGGGCAGGCTCTACCATCACACCATGCGCCTGCTCTTCGGCTTTCGCCTGCGGGATGTGGATTGCGACTTCCGGCTGATTCGGCGCAGCGCCCTGCAACAAATCTCCCTGCAAAGCGACAGCGGCGCCATCTGCGTGGAGATGGTAAAAAAACTACAAGACGCGGGCTTCACCTTTGCAGAAGCGCCAGTGAATCACTACCCGCGTCCTTATGGCATTTCTCAATTCTTCCAACCTCATCACCTGTGGCAAACCCTGAAGCAAATTGTGCCGCTGTGGTGGAAGTTGGCAATACGCAAAGAACACCTGCGCTAATTCTTCTTCAGACCGCGTAGCAGGGCATTGGTCTCGCGGGTTTGGGTGGCAATATCCGCAAAGACGAGCAGCAACTGTCCCATCGCCGCTTTGAACATCCCGGCAAAAAAAGTAACCAGCCCCAACAGGGCAAGCGCCATGCGCGGGTCGGGCAGGGGTTGGTTAATCCCCGCCCAAACGTAATTTTCAGTCAGCGCCAGCAGTTGAGCGTGCTGCACAAAGCCATACACCACAATCCCCACCCCCACCAACATGGCAAGCGCCCCCAAAATAACCAGCGTAACCCCGGTAAAACGAACAAAGAAATACATAAGGCTCACTCCTTTTCCTTGGTTAAATCCAACACGGTAGAGTCCACTTCATCCAGCACCCCTTGCGCCGAGGCGTAGGGGAAAATTCGCGCCATCGCCAGGTAGCCATCCCCAAAGACCTGGCTGGCAATTGCCCAATCTGCCGTCTGCGGGTACAGAACGGCAAAGGGGAGCAGAGCAGCAAAAGAGGGGACTTTCGCCCTCAAAACCGACTCCCGAACTGGCAAAAGCCCGGTCTCTTGCGCCAACCGCGCCTGCTGCTCTGGCTCCAACATCCAACGCACAAACAACCAGGCTGCCAGCTGCTTCGCCTCGCTGCCGCGGTGCAGGGCAAAATCCAACCCGTAAACCGGCACCGCCGGAGAATCGCCGGGGAAGGCAATCAGCGTCCATTCATCGGCGGAGGCAAGAGCCCCCATTGCCTGGGTAATGGATTGTCGCTGAGGCAGGCTAATGCTGAGGAACAAAGCCCTCCGCGCCGCAAACTGCTCTTCGCCGGAGAAAGAATCGAGAAACCAGGCGCAGCCATCCTCCCGGAGCGAAAAGAGGTTCTGCAAGGCTGCCGCGTTTTCCTCCGCCCCAAAGCGAAAATCCTCCCCTTCCAACACCTGCCCGCCTTGGGCAGTGACCCAGCCGTAGGGGGTTTGCCAGTTGGAGGTATTTTCCAGCAGCAGCCCGCCAAAGCCATCATTGCTCTGGTCGGCATCCGTTTTCCAGGATGCGTTGGCAGCGCAAGCCTGCTGACGAAATTCCTGCCAGGTTTGGGGGGCAGCGGAAAAGCCAAGTTCCCTTGCCCAGGTTTGGTTGTACGCCAAAACACGCGCCGAGCGCAAAAAGGGCACGCCCCATTGGGCTTCCGCCTGAGCAGATTGTTGGAAAAAAACCGGTATCTGGTCGGTTGGAATGCCAAATTCCGGGTGATGGAGATAGATGCCGAGGTCTTTCAGCTCTTCCTGCCTGCTCAGGGCTTGCTCCGGCAGGAGGAGGAGCGCGTCATATTGAGCGGAGTCTTTTTGCAGGGCGGTTTCCATCTGGTTCAGGTTGGGGGAGGCTTGCAGGTTGACGGTAATTCCCCAAAGGTTGGTCAGGTTAAATTCGGTGGTCAGTTGGGCAAGCAGAGCGGCGGTGGAGCCATCCAACCCGTGCCAGAGTGAAATTTGGACACCATCAAGGGCGGCGGGGTCTATTCCCAGGCTGGGGGCGGGCGTGGGACTTGGCAGGGGACTGGGGCTGGGTGCGAGGATGGGGGCTGCCTGGGGCGTGGCGGACGGGTGAGGGCGGAGGAGAGTCACCTGCGGGGCGCAGGCAGAGAGAAGGAAAAGGGTAAAAAGCAGAGGCAGGGAGATGGGGCGCATGAGTCTGGTCATCCCAGAGGTATAAGCGGAACGGGGGTAAAGACCAGCAGGAAGAGCAAAATCATCCCCCAGGCAAGAGCGCGGCGGGCTGGGTTAAGGGGGGTAATTTGGTCCAGCGGCTCGGCGGATTGCCTGCCAAAAAAGAAGAGCATAACTGCCCAAAGCCACCATCCGCTCCAGGCGAAGCCGAGCAGGACGAGGATGCCTACCAAGAAAGGGAAGGCTTTTTGCAGGCGTTTGCCAAAAAGAACGTATAGGATGTGTCCGCCATCCAGTTGCCCGGCGGGCAGGAGGTTGAGAGCGGTGACGAACAGCCCCGCCCAGGCAGCAAAGGCAACCGGCGAGATGAATACATCCGCGCCGCCGAAGGGAACCGGGTAGCCGCTGAAGAAGAAGCCAAGCCAATGCAGCAAGGGCATGGCGCTGTAGGTGGCTGGCTCTGGCAAAAGCCGCCCAAAGACGATGAATTTTGCCAGCAGGTAGAGCAGGGAGTTGCCTTCCAAAAAACTATTGGGGCTGGGTTGGATGGTGTTGAGGGTGGAGATGCTTAAGCCGTAAAAGAGAAGGGGCAGGGCAACCACAAAACCCGCCAGTGGACCGGCAACGCCTACATCAAAAAGGACGCGCTTGTTTTTCGGTAGTTCCTTCCAGAGGATGACCGCGCCGAGGGTGCCAAACAGGCTGAAGGGCATGGGCAAAAAGTAAGGCAGGGTGGCGGAGGTGTGGTGACGGCGTGCCATGAAGTAATGCCCCAGCTCGTGAGCGGTGAGGATGGAAAGCAGGCTGAGAGCAAAGGGAATGCCGCTGGGCAAATTCTGCCAGATGAGCAGGAGTTGCCCCCCCAGGTCTGCGGGCATCTCCTGAGGGATTTGCACCCCGCTGATGATGACGCTGAAGATGGTGAGGATGTATAGAAGCAGGTTAAGCCAGCGGTTGGAGGGAGCCGCAAGCGGGGCGCTTTTGGCTATGTAAATGACCTGCCGGTCTTCTTCCTGTCGGAAGAGAGGCTGGAGGCTGTAGGGGCGCAGGCTTTCTGCCAGGGCGTCGTAGGCGAGGAGGGAATCTTGAGTCAGCTGCCCGCGATAACGGTAAAGATAGGGGCTATGCTCCGGCGCGGCGGTGACATCCTGAATATCAAAAATGCGGGAAACGAGCAGGGTAAGGGTTTCTTGTTCAATGAAAGACATGGGACACCTGAGAAGAAAGCCGGGGCAAAGGGGAATTCCTTTGCCCCGGCAAGACGGAGCGGGAGTGCATGGGGGTCGAACCCACCCTGGAACGCCACGCGCCCCAACACCGGTTTTGAAGACCAGGAAGCCCACCGGGACTTATCCACTCCCGGCGCAAGGATACACGAGGCAGGCGAGATTGGCAAGGCGGTAAAATCTCTTGACATGCTTTCTTGCCCGTGATAATCTTGCAAAACTGGCGCACAGCCAGATAATTTTTTATGCAGGAGAACTAAAATGTCTGAACGTTTGATTGGAACCGTGAAATGGTTCAACGCTACCAAAGGCTACGGCTTCATCGGTTACGAAGGCGGAGAAGATGTGTTTGTACACTTTTCCGCAATTAATATGGAAGGGTATAAACGCCTCGACCCGGAACAGCAAGTGGAGTTTTCCATTGAGCAGGGTCCTAAAGGCGCCCAGGCTGCCAACGTTACCCTCGTAAAGTAAATTGGCAAAACAAAACAACGAACAGGGCTATGTAAAAAACATAGCCCTGTTTTCATTCTTTAAGAAAGCGACACCAACAAGGGTAAAATGGGTGAGCAAAAGAACCAATTTCTGTAACATTGGGGGAGAGTTGCTACGTTATACTTAAGGTTACACGTATCTTTCAGGATTTTGCAGTCGAATGAAACCACTTTCATCAAGCCGTTTTGGACTTATCCTCCTTATTTTTTTTACCGCCACCCTCAGCCTTTCTGCCTGCAACAAAGACAATTCTCCCGCCCCAACGCGGGAAAATGACAAATTGGCAGAAATTATGGCGCGTGAAACCCTGGTTATCGCCATAGACCCGCACTACCCACCCTTTTCGGCGCTGAAGGAGGCAGAACCCCGCCCCGCCAATACCCGCTGCACCGTTGCACAATACACCCAAAATCAGATGGAAGGCTTCGATGCCGCAGTCGCAACCGAAGTCGCCCGCCGCCTGGGGGTGGAACCCTGTTTTGTAACCCCACAATGGAGCCAAATCATCTCTGGCAACTGGTCCAACAACTGGGATATTCACTTCGGCTCCATGTCCATCACCGCCGAGAGAATGCAGGTTCTTTATTTTAGTCAGCCCTACTTTTCCACCACCGTACACGCCTTTGTACACGCCGAAAACAACACCTACCAAACCCCCGAAGACCTGCAAGGCAAGCGCATTGGGGTCTGCGCCGGTTGCACCTACGAGAGTTATCTGATGGGCAACCTGCAAATGCCGGGCAACGAGATGACCTATCGCATCCTGAACCCGCAAATTATTGCCTACGCGAACGAAATCCCCGCACTGGAAGATTTATCCAAAGGAGACGGAGTCATTCTGGATGCCCTCATCACCCAAAAGCCAACCGGGGTGAGCGCCATCTATGCCGGAATGCCCCTGCGCCTGTTGCCAGACCCACTCTACTACGCCCACGTCTGCGCCGTAGTGGATAAGAAAAACAGTCGCGATACTGCAAGGTTTCTTAACAGGGTGAGTGATATTATCCAGGAAATGCACCGTGACGGCACGCTTTCTCGCCTTTCCACCCAATGGCTGGGAGAAGACCTGACCCAGGAAGCGTCCGAATTTGACATCAAAACCCTGGACCAATTTCCATGAAATCCACTGCGCCCGTCTCCCAAAGCCTGCTCTCCAAAATTTTGCTCTTTTCCGTTCTTTTTGCAACAATTCTGACGGTGGTCATCGGTTTTTCGGCTTTTTTCCTCGTCAGGCAGGTCATTAGCCTGGACGTGCGCGACACCCTGACCGCCATCGCCATTGTGAAGGAAAACAGCCTCAATCGCTGGGTGGATGAACAAAGGCGCAACATCGTTTTGCTCGCCTCCCTGCCGGACGTGCGCGAACAAGCCGGGGCGCTCTCCGCGCCCGCAGTTTCCGCCTCTCAGGCGCAGCAGGCTGCCGAAAATCTGCAAACCTACTTCCGCACGGTCATCTCCACCACATCCGACTACCAGGAGATTTTGCTGGTCAATGCCGAGGGCAAGGTGGTGGCTTCTTCCTTCGGCGAAAACCTGGGAAAAGACCAAAGCGGAGAAGAATATTTTCATCGGGGGCTTACCCAAACCTGGGTCACGCAGTTTTACACATCTTCCCTGCTTGGCACAACGACCATCACCATCTCCACCCCGGTTTTTGACAGCGGAGGCAAACGGGCGGGCGTGCTTGCCACACACCTGAACCTGAACGAGATAGACCGCCTCATCCGCGAGCGCACCGGGCTGGGAGAAAGCGGCGAAGTGTACCTGGTGGACGCGAACCACAAGCCCGTGACGATAGACCCGCTTGCCGCGGAAAACGGGGTGTATCTTTCCTCCCAGGGCATCGACGCCGCCCTGCGCGGCGAGAGCGCCTCCGGCGCATACCCCAACGACCGGGGCATTGCCGTCATTGGGGCGTACCGCTGGGTGGAAGAACACAATGTTGCCCTGCTGGTGGAAATCGGCGAGAAGGAAGCCCTGAGAGCAACCCAAACCCTCAGCCAGTGGATTATGCTGGCAGGGCTGGGGGTCATCCTGGTCAGCAATCTGCTGCTGGTGCTTTTTGCCCGCCGCGCCATTGCGCCGGTAATAAGCCTGACAGAAATCGCCACCCAAATTACCGCCGGAAATTTACAAATTCGCGCGCCCATCACTTCTCAGGACGAAATTGGCAAACTGGCAGTCGCATTCAACACCATGACGACCCAATTGCAAAAATCACTCTCCCGGCTGGAAGATTTGAACAATCAGTTGGAGGCAAGGGTGGAGGAACGCACCCTTGCGCTGCAAAAAAGCAACAGCGAACTGGAAGCCTTCTCTTACTCCGTCTCCCACGACCTGCGCGCGCCCCTCAGGGCAATTCGCAATTACGCCCACATGAGTTTGGAAAAACTCTCGCAAGAGTTGGATGCCGAAAGCCTGCGCTGGCTTCGGCATATCCACCATTCCGCGCTCTCCATGAGCGAAATGGTGGACGGCTTGCTCGCTTTTTCGCGCATGGGGAGACAATCCATGCGCCCCCGGCGGGTTTTGGCAGAAGAGGCGCAAGAGATGGTGCAAAAAGTGATTGCGGAACATTCCGCAGAGAAGAACGCCCCCGCGCCAGAAATACAGGTGGGCAACTTGCATGGCTGTTACGCCGACCCAATTCTGCTGCAACAGGTATTCACCAACCTGCTCACCAACGCCATCAAATTTAGCCGAAAAACAACGCCCGCCCAGGTGGAAGTGGGCAGTTTGGAAACCCCCCAAGGTAGCGCCTATTTTGTGCGAGATAATGGAGTGGGGTTTGACATGCAATATGCCGAGAAGCTCTTTAAGGTCTTTCAGCGCCTGCACAGCCAGGAAGAGTTTGAAGGAACTGGCGTGGGGCTTGCCATTATTCAGCGGATTGTGCAAAGACACCGGGGGGAGATTTGGTTCCATGCCGAGCCAGGCAAAGGAGCGACCTTCTACTTCACCATTCCCCTGCAAGAAGGGGACGAAATCTAAAAAGAGCGCGAGGGACTGCCCCTCGCGCTCTTTTGATTCCGAACTTACATCCGCACCGGGCGGACGGGCGGCTCGAACATCTGCGCCAAAACGTGCGCCCCGCTTTCATCCGTAATCGCCAGCACTTCATCACCCGGTTCAAATACAGTGGTGCCGCGAGGCAAATCCACCTTGCCATCCCGGATAATGGCGGCAATGACGCATTGGTCTGGCAGGTGCAGGTCCTTAATTGCCACCCCCACGCCTTTTGCGCCAACGGGGACTTTTTCTTCCACCAGGGAATAACGCCCCTTGCGAAGTTTCAGCAGGGTCATCATATCGCCCAACGACATCTCTTCCAAAATGAGATGCGAGAAGACATCCGCTTGGTTAAGAGCCACATCCACCCCAAATTTCTCATCAAAGAGCCAGGCGTTGCGCGGGTTGTTGATGCGGGCAATGGTGCGCGGAACCTCAAACTGTTTGCGCGCCATGTAGCAAAGCGAGAGATTGGCGGTATCGTCATCGGTGGTCGCGGTAAGGACATGCGCCTTCCGCAAACCCGCCATCTCAAAGACATGAGGGTCAATCATCGAGCCTTCCACAATGACTTCGGTGGGCAGTTCGCGGTGCAGACGTTCCAGCGCCTGAGGGCGGTTCTCCACCAATTTCACTTCGTGATTGGCTTGCAAAAGATAAGACGCAAGTTGTGTGCCGGTGCGTCCGCCGCCAACAATGATAACAAACATGATTATGCCTCCTTCCGAATCAGACAAGCGCGCAGTTCGTTAATGCCGGTGCGGGTCGCGCTTACCGTCAGCAGGTCTTTTTCTTTCAAAACGGTATCTTTGCCCGGTAGAATGGAAACACCATCCCGGGTGAGGGCAACCGGAATGCAACTTCCAGCGGAGAAAAGCGCCTGCAAGGGCTGCCCCTCCCAGTCGGCGGAGATACCCATTTCGTAAATTTCCACCTCCCCGTTACCAGCGGAGAAAATGGTGCGGATGTCGATTCCTTCCAGCAGTTCTTCCATGCGCTGAGAACCCCAGGCGGAAGAGCTGATGATTTGCAGCCCGTACATCTCCAGCATGGGGCGCAAAGCCGGGTCGTAATTCCGCACAACCACGTTGGGGACGCGATAATGCAGGTGCGCGATGTGAGCAATCACCCCGTTGAGGGTGTCGGAACTGGTCACTGCTGCCAGACCATCGGCAGTTTCAATCCCGGCACGTTCCAGCACCGCCTGAGAGAGGCTATCGCCTTCTACGGTGCGCCCGCTAAAATCGGCGGGGAGGCGGTTGAAAGCGGCGGCGTCGGGGTCAATCACGACCACCTCATGCCCGGATTGGGATAGGCGTTGGGCGACATCGGCGCCGATGCGCCCGCACCCTACAATAAGCATTTTCATTTCTTCCTCCTGCTACTCGACGTGATACGGAACATCCGTCACGATGATTCCTTTATAAGATAGTAACTCTTTACGCAGTAAATCCACTGTGTTGGTGTGCAAGAACTTGTGCCAGGGCTGCGAGGGGATAAACTGCGGCACAACAATGGTGATGGTTTCGCCGGGTTGTTGATGGTTTTTCGCCAGGTCTTCCAGGTAATCCAACAAGGGTTCCATCACCTGCCGATAGGGCGATTCTAAAATAACCAGGCGCACGCCATCGCCCCAGGCTTCCCACTTGGCGCGAATTTTTTCGGTATCGTCTGGTTCGGCGGAGACGTGGACGGCGGTCACATCCGAGGAAAGGCTGCGGGCATAGCGCAAAGCAGCCAGCGAGGATTTGTGTACACCGCCAATTGGCACAATGACGCGGTGACGCGCCTGGCGCTGCGGCAAACCGCGATACCCTTCCAGAGAAAGTTGGCGGGCAACCGACTCGTAATGAGTATGAATCGCGAGGAAAAAGGCAATCAGGGCGGGGATGATAATCAGCACCACCCAGGCGCCATCTTCAAATTTGGTGACGGCAAAGATAATCATCACCACGAAGGTGGCAACCGAGCCAAAGCCGTTTACCAGCATTTTGGTAAACCAGTGCGGGTCATACTTCAGGTTGGAGCCGCGTTCCATCACCGTTTCGCCGGGCTTCACCTTGCCAATCTTCCACCAACGCCGCGCCATGCCTGCCTGCGAGAGGGTGAAAGAGAGAAATACGCCAATGGCGTAGAGCGGGATGAGCCGGTTTACGCTTGCCTGAAAGATGATAATCAGCAAGGAGGCGATGAGGGCAAGGGAAATGACCCCATAGTTGTACACCAACCGCCCGCCGCGAAAAGCCATCTGATGCGGGACAAACCGGTCTCGCGCAGCAATCGCGCCCAGGCGTGGAAAGTCTGCAAAGGCGGTGTTGGCGGCAAGGATGAGGATGACAGTCGTCCCCAGGATGATAATCCCGTACAGGGGGCTTTCGCGCTCAAAGATGGTGCGCCCCAATTGGGAAATAACCGTCTCCAATTCAGAGGGAATGGCGTGAATTTGGGCAACGAGAAAGGAAATTCCCAAAAAGAGGGTGCTGAGAATCGCCGCCATCCAGATGAGGGTGATGCCAGCGTTGCGGCTGCGAGGTTCTTTGAAGGCGGTGATGCCGTTAGAAATGGCTTCGATACCGGTCAGGGCTG
>DYNS01000378.1 GCA_020720965.1 Anaerolinea sp.
AGCGCCAGCGCGGTCAGCAGGGCGGCTCCGGCGGTTTGGGCGGGCAGTTCTCCCAGGTTGTCGCGGGCGACAATGTACGCGCCGCCGCCAGGGTAAGCGTGGATGGTCTGCTCATAAGAGATGGTAACGATAACCATGAGGGCGATGATTGCCATAGAAATGGGAACCGAATATTGAAAGGCGGCTGTTCCTGCCACAGCCAGCACCATCAAAATTTCTTGGGTAGCGTAAGCGGTGGAAGAAAGCGCATCCGAGGCGAAAACCGCCAACCCAACCGCTTTCCCAATCGTCTGGTGCGGCGCATCGGCGGTTTGCAGGGGTCTGCCAATGAGCCAGGTGCGCCAGGAGCGCGGGATGTTCATGTTGGGGTTAATTTCGTAGGTATTGGGGTGTTGCTCGTTAAGTTTAATTTCCATAGTGAATACTCCGGGTTAGAAAGACAAAACCTTCAGATTGTATCGCCGCGCCTGTCAAAAAAAAGTCAAGCCTGCCGGGGGAGGTATCAAGAAAGTGTCAATATTTGCACCCAGAAACAGGATAAACCCGGTGCATTTTTTCTTATTCTGGATTTACGTTCCTCCCTTATAATTTTCCCCATGTTTCCCAAACGCCTCCTTGCCCTTGCCCGGTCTTCCAACCTGGCGCTCAGCCTCACCATCCTGTTCGGCTTCCTCAGCGGAATGCTCACCATTCTGCAAGCCTGGGTCTTTGCCCTCATCATCAACGATGTCTTCCTCAACGGATTCACCCGCGCCCAGGTCTGGCAGCCGCTTTTGGGCTTGCTGCTGATTGTCCTCGTCAAAGCCGGGATGGTCTGGGGTTCGGAAGTGACCGCCAACATGGTCGCCCAGCGCGTAAAAGAAGATTTACGCGCCCGCCTCGTCAGTCACCTTGCCGCTTTGGGACCTGCCTACACCCAATCCGAGCGCACCGGCGAACTTTCACTCTCTGCCATTGAGGGGGTGGAAAACCTGGAAGCCTACTTTAGCCAATACCTGCCCCAACTCGTCCTCGCCGCCTCCATTCCCATTTCGGTGCTGCTCATCGTCTTCCCCCTGGACCCCCTCTCCGGTCTGGTCTTCACCCTCACCGCCCCCCTCGTCCCTTTCTTTATGATTCTCATTGGGCGCTCCAGCGAAAGCCTCACCAGCCGTCAGTTTGAAACCCTGCGCGGGCTTTCTGCCCATTTTTACGATGTCCTGCAAGGACTTACCACCCTCAAAGCCCTCAACCAATCCCGCAGTCAAGCGCAGGTCATTGCCAACGTCTCCGACCGCTACCGTGACGTGACCATGCAAGTCTTGCGCGTCACCTTCCTCTCTGCCCTGGCGCTGGAACTGCTCACCACCCTCTCCACTGCCATCATCGCCGTAGAGATTGGTTTTCGTCTGCTTTACCGCCGCATGGACTTTCTCCCCGCCTTCTTCATCCTTGTCCTCGCCCCGGATTTTTACCTACCCCTGCGCCTGCTTGGGTTACGCTTTCACGCCGGGATGAACGGCGTAAGCGCCGCCAAACGCATCTTTGAAATTTTGGACGTTCCCCCGCCCTCTGCCCCCCGCATCACCTCCGCGCCGGAAGCGCAGCCCGCCCCCCCTTTGCAAAACATTCGCCTGGAGGCTGTTTCCTTCACCTACCCCACCCGCGAAACCGAGGCGCTGAGTCAGGTCTCTTTTCAAATCCCCGTTGGCAAACAAACTGCCCTGGTTGGCGCTTCTGGCGCGGGAAAAAGCACCGTTGCCAACCTGCTCATGCGATTTGTAGAGCCGCAGGCGGGCAACATTTGGGTCGGAGAAACCCCCCTCGCGCAAATCCCCGCCCCGGCATGGCGGCAGCAAATTGGCTGGGTTCCCCAAAGCCCCTACCTCTTCTCGGATACCCTCGCCGCCAATCTGAAACTTGCCAACCCTGCTGCTTCGCCGGAAGAGCTCTTGCTTGCCTGCGAAAACGCCGGGCTGACCGACTTCCTCCACACCCTGCCCGAAGGCTTGCAAACCCGAATCGGCGAGCGCGGCGCCCGCCTGAGCGGCGGACAGGCGCAGCGGGTTGCCCTTGCCCGCGCCTTCCTTAAAAACGCTCCCCTGCTCGTGCTGGACGAACCCACCTCCAGCCTGGACCCGGCTCTCGAAGCGGCATTACAGGCTTCCGTCCGGCGGCTGATGCAGGGGCGCACCAGCCTCGTTATCGCGCACCGCCTCAGCACCATCTACGAAGCCGACCAAATTGTCGTTCTGCAAGCCGGGCGCGTGCAAGAAGTGGGCGCACCCCTGGCTTTAATTGCCCAAAAAGGCGCGTACTCTCAACTGATTGCCCAAACAACCCCATGAAAACCTTCTCCCGCCTTCTCCCCTTCCTCACGCCCTTTTTGCCGCAGGTTGCCTTCTCGGTTTTACTGGGCTTTCTCACCATCGGCTCCAGCATTGCGCTCATGTCCACCTCTGCCTGGCTCATCTCCACTGCCGCCATTGCCACCTCCGTAGCAGATTTGGGCGTGGCAGTGGTGGCAACCCGCCTGTTTGGCATTTCACGCGGGGTGTTTCGTTACCTGGAGCGTCTCGTCTCGCACGGGCTTACCTTTCGCATTTTGGCGCGGCTGCGGGTTTGGTTTTACCAGAGCATAGAGCCTCTCGCCCCGGCGCGGCTCGTCTCTGCCCGCAGCGGCGACCTGCTCTCGCGCGTGATCTTTGGCTCGCGCCTGTCGCTGCAGGTTGGTCTCAGTACGGTCGGCTTCGCCATCATTATTGGCGGGATCATCGGCGCCATTGCCGGGTTTGTCGGCGGCTGGCTCGACGATCTGCTGATGCGCATCATGGATGTGCTGATGGCTTTCCCCAGCCTGCTGCTGGCGATTGCGATTGTGGCGG
>DYNS01000379.1 GCA_020720965.1 Anaerolinea sp.
CTGGGGTATTTACTTTTTGGGCAGCCAGGTAGTGGATGCCCGTTGGGCTTTGCGTTGGGCTTTGCTGGCTTTTGTGGGCGGTTTGCTGGCATATAACTATCTGGTATTAGATTTCCCCGGCGCACAACAGGCAGTGGAAGAACGCGGTACGGTTGGCTTTTTGCAAATTTCTTTGGTGGGGCTGGGTTTTGGCTTTGCGGTTGCCTGGCTTTGGAGCCTAGTGGCTGAGGGTGGCAATCAGCCCAAGGAATAGCAACACGCCCGCCAGCCCCAGCAGAAAACTTTCTGGGGGGGCAAAAAAGATTTGCAGGGCGGGCGCCCGGCGTGGGCGCAACATGGGTTGGGGGGGCAGTTCCTTTGTGCCAAATAAAAATTGACGAAAGGCCTCCACCGAATCGGGTCGCTGGTCTGGGTGCAGTTCCATTGCCCAGAG
This sequence comes from Anaerolinea sp., assembly GCA_020720965.1. GTDB lineage: Bacteria > Chloroflexota > Anaerolineae > Anaerolineales > Villigracilaceae > UBA5195. The sequence goes on from DYNS01000379.1 coordinate 434, forward strand.
AATTGCCTTTTCGGTGCGGAGGCTGATGCCGGGGTTGACCTTGCGAGGGGCGGTGAGGGCTTCGGGGTGCAAAAAGCGCTGGCGGGCATCGGTGGGAGCCTGGTTGGTGAGCAGGTGATAGAGTGTTGCCCCAAAGGCATAGATGTCGGAGCGAATATCGGTATGGGTTTCCGAGCCGCCATATTGCTCCAGCGGGGTATAAAGCACGGTTCCCTGCCCCTGAATGATGGTGATGGTCTCTTCGTCTGGGGCGAGGACTTTGACCAAGCCGAAATCGACCAGTTTGAGCAAGCCATCTGGGGTCAGCTTCAGGTTGGAGGGTTTTATATCGCGGTGAACGATGGGCGGGGTTTGACGGTGCATGTAGGTGAGCGCCTCCGAAAGTTGGGATGCCCACGCCAGGACAATGCGCTCGTCTAAAAATTTTTCTTTGCTTTTGGCTTCCAACATCAGGGTACGCAGGTCTTTGCCGGGGACGTAGTCCATCACCAGGTAGTCTTTGCTTTCCATGGAAAAGAAGTCGGAGACTTTGGGCAGGTTGGGGTGGTCCAGGCGTGCAAGAACACTCGCCTCGCGGAAGAATTGCTCGCGGGCTTCTTTGATGATGCGTTCTGGCAGGTTGCGGTCGTGTTCCACTTCTTTAAGCGCACATTTGCGCCCTTCCAGGCGCAAATCATCGGCGAGGTAGATGTTTCCCATTCCACCTTGCCCAATGCGTTCAGAGACGCGGTAACGCTTTCGCAAGACCTCTCCCGCCTTAATCGGGATGGGCATAAAAAGGGCGCTTCTCCTTACAAAACGCAGGTGCAGGGGATTTCGGCGTTTGTCTGCACAATTTTGCGCTTTTCTGCTATATTATAACAATGGATTCTGAAGACTCTCCCATACTGGTTGCCCAGAATGGACCCCTGCGTGGGGAACGCTGGCTGATAGACCACCCTCTGGTGCTGGGGCGTGATTCTGGCTGTGATGTGGTTATCCCGGACCGGCAGATTTCCCGTTATCATGTTCGGCTTACGCCGGGGGTAAACGGGGTGGTGCTGGAAGATTTGGGTAGCAAGAATGGAACACATTACAACGGGGCAAGGTTGGAGATGCCGGTTGTGTTGCAAGATGGGGATGTTTTTCAGGTTGCGTTGGCGCAGGAATTTCAGTTTCTCAATTCGGATGCGACTATGCCTTTAGATTCTTCTCCGGCGCTGGGTGGGCGGCTGCGGTTGGATATCCGCGCCCGGCAGGTGTGGGTGCATCAGGCACAGGTTTCGCCGCCCCTTTCGGCGCAGCAGTTTCAGTTGCTGTGGGTTTTGTACCAGCATAGCGGGCAGGTTGTCTCCCGCGAGGCTTTGGTGGCAGCCGTGTGGGGGGATGAGCAGTCGGCTGGGGTGACAGACCAGGCTTTGGATGCGTTGATTCGGCGATTGCGGGAGAGGCTGGCAGGGGTGGATGCCGGGCATCCGTACCTGGTCACGGTGCGAGGTCATGGTTTGATGTTAGAAAACCCTGCGGAGTGAGCCGCAGGGTTTTTTGTTCGGGTGGTTTACACGCGCAGGGGTGGTTCCAGCGCCAGGGTGGGGATGTTTTCCGGTTCGCCGGTTTCAAAGCCAAAGCGTAGGAAGATGTCTTCAAATTCGCGGATGATTTGCTGGCGGGTGAAGCCCATCGCCTCGTAGGAGTAGCGGTGGTCGCTTTTGTAGGAGCGGGTTTCTTCTACAGCGTGGGAGATGATTTTTTCCAGGTTGTTGCATTCCGGGTAGCCGAACTGACGGTATAGCCCGCGTATCATCCGCTCCGGGTCACGGATGAGGTCGTCGTAAGAGAGGATGAGGTGGTTTGTGGATGGGTGAGTGTCGAGATATTTAAGGGGGTAGGTGTACCAGTGTCGAGCCAGGTTTAGCGTGTAGCCAGTGTAGATGTACTTTTGGCGAGGGGCGCTGAAGACGCTCCAGGCGTAACTGAGCCAGGATACGGTGGAGGGGAGCATTTCCAGCGGGTTGCGTGCCAGGTAGAGGAGGCGGGCATCCGGAAAGTATTGTTTGAGGGTTTCCACTTTGGCGCTGAATGCCGGGTTTTTGGAGACAAAGCGCCTCTTGCCGCCATCGGCGTAGAGGTGGCGTTGTACCATGGCGCGGTAAAAGCCCATGATTCGTTCTTTTTCGGCGCGGGGCAGGGCTTCATCGAAGTATTGGTAGGGGGGCAGGTCTTCCAGGAAGGGGAACATGAAGCCGACAAAGGAGGTGGACCAGATGTGCAGCAGGATGTTTTCATCTTCTTCGGGTTCAAACAGGCTGATGCGGTGAATTTTGACCTGTCCCAGCCCGCGCTGGTCTATGCCAGTGAGGAAGGTTTTGAGGGGACTGCCGAGGGCTTTGTCTAGCGCACCGATGGCGCGGGAGATTTTGCGCTGGGTGATGGAGGGGGTGAT